>JAVBUB010000134.1:0-13030 GCA_031555675.1 Paludibacteraceae bacterium
GTTTGCCAGTTTTTTGCGGGCGTTCTTGGAGTGCCCCAGGCATCCGCATAGTTTGCGGGACTCGAAAATATACCGAAATTGTCATGATAAATTGTTTTTACAGTAAATTTCCTACTATCTGTATAATCCTCTTTGGAAATAGATTCTTTTTGTGGTTCCTTTTTTACAATGGTAGTATTTTTTACCACAGGTCTTTCGCTTATAAACTTTTCCGGATAACGTTCGATAATTCCTTTTAACTCTCGAAACGTACAATCGACCGGGCGGGGCGCTCGCAATATTTCTATTTCGTGGTTTTTATTGAAAAGGACATATCTTGGAATACCGCTTTTGCCTATTTTTAAGTAGCCGTATATGGGATAATCATTATATCCCAGCAACAAATATTGATTTTCTGTTATATGGTCGTCTTTAGCTGCTTGCAGCCACGCACTCTCGTTTTCATCTACAGAGATATAAACAACCGCAATGTTTTTCTCTGCAAAATATGATTTATTTTCGGCTGATGATCTGTTCATTTGTCGGCAAGGGCCGCACCAACTCGCCCAAAAATCAAGATAAATAGCCGTGTTTTTATAATTGTTGAGCAATTGGCGGAGTGTGATTTTTTGATCATTTTGAAATGACCGTAAATATGTTTTGTCCAATATAGTATCGGGCAACATTGTTCCCGACAATAAATAATAAGGTCTGTATTCTTGCACGGCAGCCAACAGTGTAGAATCTGTCGAGGTTTTTTCAATTTGCTCCATTACCTGCAAAAGCGATTTTTTATAAGCCCTATCTCCATTTTGTGCAAAATAGTTGATCAATGTGGACAAAAGAGTGGAATGGAATTTTGAATGAACTTCGTTTAAAACCGCGTTATATATTCGTTCCATATTTACATCGGGCGAGCAATAAATATATTTGAATTTTAGTGCTTCAAGAGTATAAACAGATAATGGATTTTGCGTGATAATGGCGTCATCCAAATAACCTTTGGGAATTCCACATTTGTTGAAATAAGCAGCCTGATACAATTTGAACGCATACAAATTGTTGATTTCTGCTGACGCGTAGTTTATAAAATCGACAGAAACGGTATTCCCTTTTTTGTAATTGAGTAGAAATTTGTTTTCTCTATCGCGGTAATCTTTCAATTGTTGTTTGTACTCCAGTAAATTGACATTCGGATTGAAAAAGTAATCGGGTTCTTCTTCCCGGGGGATAGCTTTCCACTTTTGGGAGACATAATTGTAATGAGCCGCATTCTTTCCTTCAAAAAGTATATCATACTGAGAATTGCCGGTTTCTTTGGGTATGGTTTTAAAAGAAACGGAATCTCCCGGTGTAATAAATATTTGTGTGTAAAATTCATTGCCATTAGAATTGCTGGAAAAATGACGAACAACAACAGAATCTATCGGAAACTGGCAAGTCTTTCCGCCTTCAAAAACAATATTATCATGATCCGGATCATTTTCAAAAATATTGATTTCAGTGAAAATACTATCAGCAGGCATACTGTGTATAATTACAGTATTATTGTCGTGGTTAGCACATCCTGCTAAAGAAATGACAAGTAATAGAGAGAAAATTCTGAATGTATTCATATTAATTATTTTAGTTCCTGGCTAGAAAACAATCAAAGAGTAGTATTGGTATTTGTTATATCTGATAATACAAAAAACATTTCTTGTAAAGATGTGTTATAAAAAAGCATTTGTCAACTACTCATGAGGGTAGCTTTGCGGATAAACATTAAAAAGAAAGCCGGGATTATACTCCGGCTTTTCTTTTTAATTCTTCTATCTGGTTGTTCCAAAGATTAGTGGTGTCTTCTTTCTCTTCGGGCAATGTGTAATCGGTAATAATTAGTGCAATGTCTCCCGTTAGTTCGTCGGGATTAACCTTGAATTCGAAATATGTTTTGGAATCTTCGTCGTCCAGCCAGTGAAAACGGATATAATATCCGGTGCGCATTACCATTAACTCTGCTTTCTGTTCGGTACCATTCCAAACGAAAGTGTAGGTTTTACCTGAAATTTTCACATCATCGGCAAACCAATCAGATAAGCCACTGGGAGTGCTGATTGAATTCCACAAAATAGTGAGCGAAATATTGTTCAAATTGTATTCTATACGAATTTTCTCTTTTTTCATTGGTGTTTATTGCAAATTTTTGCAATGATAGATATATTTTTTAAACAAAAAAAGGAAAACGGCCTTTTTTGGCTAAAATTTAAAATAAAGAGGTAAACATTCTTTAATGCTCTTGATAACATGAATGTTTTTTTGCCCGTACAAAATCAGCGTGATATTCTTTTTTTGTCTCATTTCGCTCTCTTCCAACACTTGTAAACAAGCACCGCATGGATTTACCGGCATTGCTGTGAAATCTCCGTTATGAAACGCAGCAACAGCTATAGCAGTAACCGGAATGTCCGGATATTGCGAGTTCGCGTAAAAAACGCCAACTCTTTCGGCACACAATCCGGAAGGGTAAGCAACATTTTCTTGGTTGTTGCCACCAATAACCAAATTATTTTCCAGTAAAACAGCGCTTCCGACTTTGAATCCGGAATAAGGAGCGTAGGCTTTCCGGGTTTGTCTTTTTGCTTCTTCTATTAGTTGTTGGTATTCCGGAGGAAGTTCCTCGTAGGTATATACTTCGATATGCGTATTGATAATTTTGGTTTCCATAACGTCGAAATTGTTAGGTAAAGATAAATAATATTTTCTTTATCAATTTGATTTCTGCATTCGATTTGATTACATTTGTACATTAAATTCAGATTATGCAACAACTCCGTTCCGCTTTTCAATCTATTACCAACGAAAAACTTATCTCCGAAGAATTTATTACAGGCTCCGGCTCCAATCGGCAATATGTACGGCTGAAAGGAGAAACGCAGTCACTTATCGGTGTAGTAGGGGAGTCGGTAGAAGAAAACATAGCTTTTATTGAGCTTACCAACCACTTTTATAAACAAGGATTACCTGTGCCGGCTTTATTATATGTTTCGGATGATAAAACCTGTTATTTGCAACAAGATTTGGGTAATGTATCGCTGTTTCAATATATAAAACAAGGACGTGAATCGGGTCTGTTTAATCCTTCTGAACGTGAAATGCTGGCCAAAACTATTCGGAAATTAGCTCAAGTTCAGGTTGTGGGAGCGCAAGAGCTGAATTTTTCGGTTTGCTATCCCCAGGCCGAATTTGATAAACGTACCATACTGTGGGATTTGAATTACTTTAAATACTGTTTTCTGAAACCTTCGGGAGTGCAATTTTTGGAAGGTAAGTTGGAAAATGATTTTGAAGCCATGTCATCTGTATTATTACAAGAAAAAACCAATACTTTCTTGTACCGCGATTTTCAATCGAGAAATGTGATGATATTCAATAATGAACCTTATTTTATCGATTACCAGGGAGGGCGAAAAGGACCCGTTTTTTATGATATCGCTTCTTTTTTGTGGCAAGCAAAAGCCAATTTTCCGGACGAATTACGCAATGAATTGATTGATATTTATCTTGATGAAATCAATAAATATATAAAAGTAGATAGCCAGGACTTCAGAAGACAATTGAAACATTTTGTCCTGTTCCGGACTTTACAAGTGCTTGGTGCATACGGATACAGGGGATTTTTTGAACGGAAAGCGCATTTCCTGGAAAGCGTTCCTTTTGCCATTCAGAACTTGCGCGATTTACTAAAGGATAACTATCCGGAGTATACGTATTTATGCGGAATTTTGAGGGAAATGTGCGCATTGGATAAATTTAAGCCTGTTTTAAAGCCTGATTTACAAGAACAATCTCCTTTACAAATAACCGTATATAGCTTTTCCTATAAAAAAGGAATACCCGCGGATGATTCGGGAAATGGAGGAGGCTATGTGTTTGATTGCCGCGCTATTCATAATCCGGGTAAATACGAAGAATACAAGCAACTTACCGGTTTGGATAAACCTGTTATTGATTTTTTGGAAAAAGATGGTGAAATCCTCCGGTTTTTGGAGCATATATATGCTTTGGCCGATGATCATATAACCCGTTATATGGAACGCGGATTTACCAGCCTGATGTTCTCTTTCGGTTGTACGGGCGGACAACATCGTTCGGTATACAGCGCACAGCATTTAGCTGAATATATCAGACAAAAATATCCGGTAAAAGTAAAACTAATACATCGGGAGCAAAATATAATCAGCGAGTAAAGATTTGCTACATGATGAAGGAGGAAGATGGTCTAAAAGATAAAGTTTTACGTAGTACGTTTTACGTTATACGTTTTGGCATACTATTTCAAAGTCAGTTACGTAAAACTTAGAACGTAAAACGTATAACTTAATAAAGGTCTACAGATGAATATTTTTCATATAGTTAAAAAATAAAGATGATGAAAGCCATGATATTTGCAGCGGGATTGGGCTCCCGCTTGAAGCCACTTACCGATACTATGCCCAAAGCTTTGGTGCCTATTGCCGGGAAACCATTGTTGGAACATATCATCCTTACATTGAAAAATGCCGGATTTGACGAAATAATTGTCAATGTGCATCATTTTGCCGATCAGATTATTGATTTCTTACAATCAAAAAATAATTTTGATATTCGCATTGAAATCTCGGACGAAAGAGACTTGTTACTCGAAACCGGTGGAGGCATCAAAAAAGCTGCTTCGTTTTTTGATGATGGCAAACCTTTTCTGGTGCATAATGTTGATATTTTGTCGAATGTAGATCTGTCGGACATGTACAACCAAGCTCTCCAAACAAACAGCCTGGCTACCCTTTTGGTAAGTAAAAGAGATACTTTCCGTTATTTATTGTTTGATGATGCAGAAAAACTACATGGATGGGTAAATGAAAAAACAGGTGAAACCAAGTCACCTTTCAACCATTTTAATCCCGATCAGTTTAATAAATACGCTTTTGGAGGAATTCATGTTATTTCGCCTGCTATATTCGATTTGATGGACGATAATTGGTCGGGTAAATTCTCAATCATGGATTTTTATTTGTCTGTTTGTCATCAGACGGATATCAGGGCTTATGTACCGCAAAACCTACAACTCATAGATGTTGGGAAATTGGATACCATAGAAAAAGCAGAAAACTTTTTAAAATAAACAGATATGCTCATTATCAATACAACCTTTTTTGTTGTTGATGCACAATTAGATTTTTTCTTACAATGGATCAATGAGAAATATGTTCCCAGAATGAAAAACCTGGAGCATTTTTCTACTCATCGCCTTTGTAAAATTTTATCGCAACCGGAACCCGGAACTTGCAGCTTTTCTTTGCAATTTGAACTAACCGATCCCAAAGCCTATCGCCAATGGGAGAATATTCATCAACGGGAATTACAACAAGAATTGAAGTTGATATTTGGTGAAAATGTACTTTCTTTTTCAACTTTATTAGAACAAATGCAATAACTCAATAACAGATTAATTGAATAATAGAATAAGGAATATCTATTATTATCAGTTATTCAATTATTATTCACATGGAACGAATTATTTTAGGAATTGACCCGGGAACCACCGTGATGGGATATGGTTTGCTGAGAGTGGTTGACAATAAGCCGGAACTACTCGCTATGGGAGTACTTGATCTGAAAAAATATACGGATCATTACCTGAAATTGCAACGCATTTTCGCACGTACCATATCGCTCATAGAAGAATTTCTTCCGGACGAGCTGGCTATTGAAGCGCCTTTTTTTGGTAAAAATGTCCAATCCATGCTGAAACTTGGCCGGGCACAAGGTGTTGCCATGGCTGCCGCGTTATCCAGAGATATTCCTATTACAGAATATGCCCCTTTGAAGATTAAAATGGCCATCACTGGTAGTGGTAGCGCTAGTAAAGAGCAAGTGGCCGACATGCTTCGTAGATTTCTAAAGATACCTCAGGAATCCATGCTTCCGCAATTAGATGCTACGGACGGATTGGCAGCAGCTTATTGTCATTACTTGCAATCCAATAACCCTATATCGGATAAGAAATATAAAAGTTGGAAAGATTTTATAGGAAAAAATGAGAGTAGGGTAAAGAAGTAAGAGAGGAATTGAGCATAAAAAAGGATGAAACACTATTAGAATAATGTTTCATCCTTTTTTATGCTTTGATACCTATCTGATTATTTACATTTCTCCAGATAACTCACAAAATCATCGGCTTGTTTTTCACTGAAATAATATACTGGAGTGGCAGCTTCATATACAAACGGTATATATTCGAAAAGCTGAACGGCTACGAATTTATTATCTGCAGATCTAAGAATATCCATGCGGCAGTTACCATTATCCATCACTTTCAATGGTTCTGCTTGGTTGAATTTACTCCCGGCTAATGAATCTTTCATTTCTCCAAGTTGAGCTCTGTTGAAAGGATATGATTTGTTTTTGATGACGCTTCCTGTTTCTACATATACCTTTTGTTGAAATTTAGTAAAGAAAAGAATCAGTGAACATACTATCAATGTAGCTCCAAGGCTTATATATACCATGCTTAATGTAGATTTGGAGTCAGGATGTTTCGAAAACAAGAAAAAGCAAACAGCACCAACCGCCAATAGCACAGAAGCAATCGCTATGCTTTTGATATTAATGCTTTTTTTGATTTGAGAATGGTTTGTTGTATTGATATTGATTGAATTATTATTTTGTGTTTCCATGATTTTTAATTTTATGATTTGGTTTTAATGAAAAATAAAAAAGTATATAAATATTTCTATTCTATTAGAATCAATAGAATTAAGACACAGATTTTAATACGTTAATCCGTGCATTTTAACTTATTATGTTTCAATAAATCAAATAATAATCTTCCGCAATGCAAACACATACAGGTTACAGGGCGGTTCATGAAAGGTAATGGTATTTTGAATGAGAGAAGAAAGAACATTTTCCCTGGAAGAAAAATTATTGACGATTCTTCCAAAAAGAAAATCGGAGTGTATATTTAAAAAAAAGAAACGGGCTTGTGTACGAGCCGTATTAACAGCGCCCGGTGCTGTGTAATTGATGACTTGCAGATGCTCGCAATCGGTATATCGCGGAACTTTAGCAGACTCGAAACTTGGCATCGAAGACAAGTGTACCTGTTTTACTTCCGAAGGGCCAGGTTGCCCATGAAGTAAAATATTACCCAATACAAGAAGTAAAAGAATAATAGATAAGTTTCGTAATGACTGCATTTTATGAAATATATAGAACAAAATTAATGAAAATAAATAAAAAAGAAAAATCATCCATTATAATTCTTCTTGTGACTTGGCTTCTTCCGATTTGAAATAAGGCAGCATAAAAGGCAATACATTTCCAATAGGTTTGTATAGAAAAGACTTTTCGGTGGTTTGTGGAGATACCAATTTTATTTTTGTATTGAAAATCCCAAATGTAGTGATTATAACGCTTAAGATCAGGATGAATTTAATACCACCCAATAAACAGCCTATAAGCCTGTTGAACCAACCCAGCGCTATGGCTTTTACCAGTTTGTCTACAATCATTGCAATAAAATAGGATATGATTACAACGCCCAAAAAGATAGTGGCGAAAGCAAGTGGTTTGGCATAACGAAGGCTGATGTCGAGCCATATTTTCAGATGGGAAGCTAATCCTTCGTAAAAGAAACGAGCGGCAAAGATTCCAAGGATAACACCAACAAAAGATGATATTTCGAGAATGAAACCTTTCATTAATCCCCGGATAGCACCAAATAAGATGATGAGCAATAATATGAAATCCAACCAATTCATGTCAAATAATTGAATAAAAGAATAACTGAATTATTTGGGTAACTAAATAAAAATAATAGAATAATAGAATAACTTAGATTATTCAATTATTCTATTATTCAGTTATTCAATCACTATATTATAATGTTTTCTTCACTTCTTTTTCTTCGTAGCTTTCTATGATATCACCAACTTTAATATCCTGGTAATTTTTCAAACTAATACCGCATTCGTAGTTGGTAGCGACTTCTTTAACGTCATCTTTCATACGTTTCAGAGCATCAACTTCGCCATTGAAAACCACAATTCCATCGCGGATCAGGCGCACTTTGTCGCTACGTTTTATTTTGCCTTCTTTTACCATACATCCGGCAACTGTTCCTACTTTGGTTATTTTAAATACTTCGCGTACTTCTATGGTTGCAGTTACTTCTTCTTTTATTTCAGGAGAAAGCATACCTTCCATCGCTGCTTTAATTTCTTCTATGGCATCATAGATGATAGAGTATAAGCGGATGTCAATTTCTTCTTTTTCTGCCATTTTACGCACATTTCCAGAAGGGCGTACCTGGAAGCCGATGATAATGGCATTGGATGCGGCTGCCAACATGACATCTGACTCGGAAATGGCTCCAACGGCTTTGTGGATAACATTTACCTGAATTTCCGGAGTAGACAGCTTGATCAATGAGTCTGACAAGGCTTCTACAGAACCGTCTACGTCTCCTTTGACGATAATATTCAACTCCTGGAAGTTTCCTAAGGCGATACGACGTCCAAGTTCGTCGAGCGTCAAGTGTTTCTTGGTTCTAAGACCTTGTTCACGTTGTAATTGTTCGCGTTTGTTGGCGATTTCGCGGGCTTCTTGCTCAGTAGCCATTACGTTGAAATTATCTCCGGCCTGTGGTGCGCCATTTAATCCGAGGATAAGAGCCGGCTCTCCGGGACCTACAGATGTAACACGTTGATTTCGTTCGTTGAACATGGCTTTCACTCTTCCGAAGTATGTTCCGGCCAACATTACATCGCCCATATTTAAGGTTCCGTTCTCAACGAGTATAGTAGCTACGTATCCACGGCCTTTGTCTAAAGAAGACTCTATAATAGAACCTATTGCACGACGATTCGGATTGGCTTTCAGTTCAAGTAATTCACTTTCGAGCAATACTTTTTCCAATAATTCTTTTACGTGCAATCCTTTTTTTGCTGATATATCTTGTGATTGATATTTACCACCCCAGTCTTCAACCAAATAGTTCATATTGGCAAGAGATTCTTTTATTTTTTCTGGATTAGCGTTTTCCTTATCAACTTTATTGATGGCAAATACGATAGGAACACCTGCAGCAGAAGCGTGGTTGATGGCTTCCACGGTTTGAGGCATCACACTATCGTCTGCTGCTACAATGATAATGGCAATATCCGTAATTTTGGCTCCACGTGCACGCATCGCGGTAAATGCTTCATGCCCCGGAGTATCGAGGAATGTAATTTTACGGCCGTCGTCCAAGGTAACGTGATAAGCGCCGATATGCTGTGTAATACCTCCGGCTTCCCCTGCAATTACATTGGCTTTACGTACGTAGTCGAGCAATGATGTTTTACCGTGGTCTACGTGCCCCATAACGGTTACGATAGGTGGACGTGGTTCAAGATCTTCTTCGCTGTCTACTTCGTTATCTCCGATAGCTTCTACTACTTCGGCACTGACATATTCTGTTTTGAATCCGAATTCATCGGCTACAAAATTAATAGTTTCGGCATCAAGTCTTTGGTTGATAGAAACCGGAATACCCAAGTTAAAGCAGGTAATGATGACTTCGTTTACCGAAACGTTCATCATGGTAGCCAATTCATTTGCAGTAACAAACTCTGTTATTTTAAGTGTTTTTTCCTGCATGCGCTCCATTTCAGCTTCGTCTTGCATACGCATCAAGTTGGCTTCACGCTTGTCTTTACGGTGCTTTGCTCCTTTTTTACCACCTTTTCTTTCGGTTAGGCGAGCCAGGGTTTCTTTTATTTGTTTTTGAACTTCTTCTTCGTTTACTTCAGCCTTAACGGTTGTTTTCTTGAAAGTATGTTGTTTGTTTTTTCCTTGTCCCTGCGCTTGATTTTGTCCTTGTGGTTTATTTTGATTTTTGTTATTGTCAAAAGTAACTTTTTCGGATTTGATGCGTTCTCTTTTCTTTTTTGAAGCTTGATTGTCGCTGTCTTGTTGTCCATTGTTTGGTTTAGCAATGTTGCTTTTTTTAGATTCCGCAACGACTTTTTCTTTTTCTTCGCGTTCTTTCTTTTTCTCGTCTTTTGTTTTCTTTTTCGGACGGGTTTGTTGGTTGATAGCATCCAGGTCTATTTTCCCAATAACGGTTACTGTGGATTCTATTGGCGCTTTGCGCAAAGAAAATACGCTTTCTTCTTCGTTTGGAGTTGTATTGTTTTCTTCTTCTTCTTCTTCTTTTTCTTGAACAGGTTGTTTCTCAGGAGCTGGTTCAACTTTTGGTTGTGCCTTTTCTTCTACGGGCTCAGTTTTTTCTTCTTTTTTAGCCACCGGTTCTTTGATTTCCGGTTTTTCTTCTTTCTTTTCTTCTTTTGGAGCAACGGGCTTTTTATTCAATTCATCTAAATTGATTTTGCCGATAGGTGTGATTTTGGGGCGTTGAGCTTCGGATATGCCTATTTTTATTTCTTCGGGTTCTTTTTTCTCAGGTTCGTTAAAACCTTCGATAGAAATGCTTTCACGCGCTTTCTCTTTCGTATGTCTTTGTTGACTGATACGGTCGGATTCTATACGAATGCTTTTGTCTTTATTGAATTCTTTGTTCAATAAATCGTATTGCTCATCCGTAATTTTAAAATTAGGGTTTGCTTCTACCTCGGCAAATCCGTTTTTGTGCAGAAAGTCTACAACAGTAGATAGTCCGACATTTAGCTCTTTGGTAATTTTACTTAATCTTATAGACATAACGAAAATTTAAAACATTAAAAAAAGAAGAAAAAGTGGAGTTTCACAACTCGTAAAGCTCCCTAAATTCCCTTCAAGGGGACTTCGGTCTTGCTTGTTAATGATATTTAATGCCTCTTTAAGTCCCCTTGAGGGGGATTTAAAGGACTTTTTACTCAAACTCAGATTTGATGATATTGATTACTTCATCAATGGTTTCTTCTTCCAAATCTGTACGGCGAATTAACTCTTCGCGTGATATTTCGAGTACATTTTTGGCGGTGTTGCAACCAATTGACTTAAGGGTATCGATTACCCACATGTCAATTTCATCACTGAACTCATCCAGATAGATATCTTCTTCGTCGATTTCATCTACATCACGGAATACATCAATCACATAATCGGTAAGCATACTGGCCAGCTTGATGTTTGAACCGCCTTTACCAATGGCCAATGAAACTTCTTCTGGTTTTAAAAATACTTCGGCTCTTTTGGTGTCTTCGTGTATTCTGATGGACGATATTTTAGCAGGGCTAAGCGAACGTTGAATAAACAATGATATGTTGGATGTGTAATTAATTACATCGATGTTTTCGTTTCTCAATTCGCGTACGATACCGTGAATTCTAGATCCCTTCATTCCTACACAGGCTCCAACCGGATCTATTCTGTCGTCGAACGATTCTACGGCTATTTTAGCTCTTTCTCCGGGAATACGGGCTATTTTTTTGATTATAATAAGTCCGTCGTTGATTTCGGGTACTTCCAGTTCGAATAAGCGTTGTAAGAACATGGGTGAAGTACGTGATAAAATAATTTTAGGATTATTATTTTTGTTTTCAACGCTGGCCACAACAGCTCTTACTGTGTCGCCTTTGCGATAGAAATCGGTAGGAATTTGTTCCGTTTTTGGTAAAAGCATTTCATTTTCCTCATCGTCGAGTATCAATAATTCTTTTTTCCAGATTTGATACACTTCGCCGGTCACAATTTGTCCTACTTTTTCGGAGTATTTATTGAAAACACTGTCTTTTTGTAATTCAAGAATTTTAGAAGCTAATGTTTGGCGCAGTGTCAAAATAGCACGGCGTCCGAAGCCTATAAAATTAACCGCGTCGGTAACTTCTTCTCCGATTTCGTAATCATTGTCAATCTTTTTTGCTTCGCTCAACGCAATCTGAAGGTTTTCGTCTTCCAAATCTTCGTCGGCCACAACCTCTCGGTTACGCCAAATTTCAAAATCGCCTTTGTCGGGGTTGATAATAACGTCATAATTTTCGTCAGTGCCGAACATTTTGGTAATCACACTGCGAAAAGATTCTTCGAGTACACTGATCATGGTACTCCTGTCAATGTTTTTCAGTTCTTTGAATTCCGAAAACGTATCAATTAAATTGATATCTTCTGCTTTTGCCATAGCTTTAAAATCTGAAATTATATTTTGTATATTTTACTTCGTTATAATTAAACACAAGGTCTTCTGTTACTTCTGTTTTTCTTTTGGCATCGGGTAATTTTACTTTTTTAGTGGTTTGCACCGTAAAATTGCTTTCGTTTACGTCTGTTAGTAATCCTGCCAGTTTAATACCTTGGGCAGTTAATACTTCAACCTCTTTTCCCAAAAATTTTTCGTATTGTTGTAATACCCTGAAAGGTTGACTGATGCCGGCTGATGCCACTTCCAATTCGTAGTCGTCGATTTCTTCTTCGAAAACAGCAGAAATATATTTGCTTAGTTCTACACAATAATCAATGGAAACGCCATCCTTGGAATCGATTTCGATAACTATACGATTACCGGGATGTATGCTTGCATCTACCATAAAATAACCGGTTCCGGTAATTTTTTCTTCCGTTGCCCGGCTGATAGATTCTTTCGTAATTTTAGATGCGTCCATGTATAGAATTAAAATAGGGGACTGTTTGTCCCCCACCTCCCATTGTTTAAATCGCCGCAAAGATATGAAAAAAATGTTTATCTGCAAAGAAATGAGGAGAAAATGTTTTATGAGTGATTTTTCTTACAATTAAAGAAAAGACAAGTAATTTTTTTTATTAAAATGATTATTTATATTCAATTGGATATAGTTGATTTTTAATAACTGATAGCTTAATATTGTGGATAATAAATATGAATTTTGAATCTTTATAAATCAATTCTGAATCTATAAGAACTATCTTTAAAGTTGTATTTCATATCATAAAATAATAGACAAAAATGATTCAATCTAAATTTGATAGAAGTATCATCGAGAAGTGTTTGTCAATTCAATTTATAAATATTATAAATACAAAATTCATGTAGTGGATGTTTATATTTCTAAATGTTATTGTTAATATTTAT
>JAVBUB010000239.1:0-16147 GCA_031555675.1 Paludibacteraceae bacterium
CAATCCAACCGGCAGGAACTATATTGCTGCCCGCCGCCATTCCATTGGCATCTCCGGCAACTAAAGTTACACTTGCGGGTACAAGAAACGCTCTTAACAAATCAAAATTGCTTTCTCCCTCCGCTTTCCAGTCAAATTTAATATTATATTCTCCTGTTTTAGAAAAGTTAATTGTACGATAGGCATAAACGTATGATGTGGAAGTATTCGTATAGGTGTTTTTTGTTCCGTCATTATTGGATATATATAATGCTTTGTTGTCTCCGGATGTATTATTGGCTGCACTTCCAATATACCATTTATTTACCTGTGTACCATTTAATAATGTCCACTGGAAATTTTCATCAGCATCTCCAAAATTAGTCGTATAAGGAACGTTTGCTGCTGTTTGTACTACTATAGCGGTAGTAAACGAAATTTTTTCAGACCAGGCGCTCTTGGCATTTTCGCTGCAAACCGACCTTATATAAGCATCATAAATAGTATTGGGAATTAATTCTGAAATGGTGCACGGATTAGTAGATGCAACAACATATGTTCCTGTGCCAAGGGTAAAACCGGAAATTCCATATTGAATTTCCCATTGGTTTTCTTCGCCGTTTTCGGTCCAACTAAAAGTTGCATTTGTCGGCGTAGTATCAGTGCAAGAAAAAGCAGAAGGTTTTGCACAAGCGGTAATGTATATGTTATCTACGGCAGCCGGAGGATTTTCCCCATCCATAATATCATTTTTCCAGAAAAACACAAGATTGTAGTTTCCTGCGGTTAGAACATCAAAAGGTATCAATCGGGTTCGCCAAGAGGAAGCGCCATGCAATTGTCCTCCATCAATAACAATCCAGTCCGAAGGAATAGAATTGTGGTACATATACATTCCATTTGATTCTCCGGCATTAAGAACTATATCTTGGGGAACAAGAAATACACGCAAGAGGTCATAATCAATTTGTCCATACGCTTTCCAATCAAAACTAACGGAATATTCCCCCGCTTTTGCAAAATGAATGGGCCGGCATGCATAAACGTATGACTCGGCAGTATTGGTATAACCGGAGTAAGTAGTATAAGTATTACTTTCTCCGTTATTGCTGGAAATATATAAACCTTTAGTTCCGCCGCTTGTGTTATTGGTGTTTGCAGCGGTACCGATATACCATTTATTGGGTTCCGTACCATTCTTCAATGTCCAGTTCGCATTTTCCGTGTCATCCTCAAAATCACAAAAGTATGGTATAGTGGTTGCCTGAATTATTTCAGGCAAAGTGGATAAAGTCTTAAATGTAGTTTTTATACTCTCGCTATATTTTAATTCGACCCCTCCGGACGCTGCTGGTACTTCAATGATAGACTTTACATATATTTCATAGTCTGTATTTGCATTTAAACCATTAATTGTTGTAGGATTTTCATTGACAAATACAGATACTTCAACACCTTTTGAAATATGCAATATACTCCATTGTGTGGCTTCGCCGTTTTCTGTCCAAGAGATAGTCGCACTTTGTGTAGTAATACCAGAAACTGCCAATCCGGAAGGCGCAGCAGGCGTTATTACCGGAGGTAAATCGTCAGCCTTTTCAATCAAGATATTGTCGATTGCTGCCGAAAGATTAATTTCCGTAGCCGCTTTATTTTCCCAAAAGAATACCAACAGGTAATTGCCCGTTTCGCTTATTTCAAATTCCTCCGTCGTATTCTTCCAGACTGCAACATCAATGTTTTCGGGCATCCATATAAAAGGCATGAATTGGAATAAATTGAGTAAATCTTCCATGTTGGTCAAATTTTCTTCGAAATCTTCCTTTAAAAGACCGGCAAATAAAGGCGCATCTTCCATTTCGGCGAACACATTCCAATCGAAACTGATTTTGTGATTGCCTGTTTCAGAAAAATTGATTGTTCGAGAAGTATAAATTTCCGTATATTCATCAGAAGCACCTTCGCTTTGGGCTACATACAAACTTTGGGAACCTCCACTGGTGTTGTTGGTTTCGGTGCCGATATGCCATTTGTTGGTTTGAGTGCCATTTACCAATGTCCAATTTGCATTTTTCGTATTATTTTCAAAATCGTGAGAATAAGGTATGGTAGCTACAGTTTGAGCTTGGACAAAAGCTGTAACCAGATAAAAAGCAATGAAAACGATGTGTAATTTCTTCATAAATTGTGCCTAAATAAAATAGTTACAAAACTATAATATAAAGTTATATCCATCAACTACCCGCGCGGGTAGATTTAAATAAGTAAACAATATAAATCTGTTCATCGTATTTATAAACAGTTTCCGTCTGCACAAACAATTTTTTAAAATTATTTTGCTTACTTTTGAAATCACTAAAAAACACCTTATGGCCAAGCAAAAATCAGTATACGTCTGCCAGAACTGCGGGGCAGATTCGCCCAAATGGATTGGGAAATGCCCGTCGTGCGGAGAATGGAATTCGTATGTGGAAGAAGTGATTGTGAAAAGTTCTTTCTCCTCGCCGCAAATACAACTGGGGGGATTCAAGCTCAACAAGCCCAAGCCTTTGCTAATACAAGAAGTGAGCACCACAGAAAAGGAAAGGATCAATACCTATTCCGAAGAGCTGAACCGTGTGCTGGGGGGCGGCTTGGTGCGGGGATCGCTGGTGCTGATTGGCGGCGAGCCAGGCATCGGTAAATCTACCTTGATATCGCAGGTGGTACTAAAAATGAAAGGACAACGCATTTTATACGTAAGTGGCGAAGAAAGCCCGCAACAATTTAAATTGCGCTCCGAGCGATTGAAAATAGACAATGCCGAATGTTATATTGTGGGCGAAACATCGTTGGAGCAAATTTTTGCACATGTAGAAAATATAAAGCCGGATGTACTGGTAGTCGATTCTATCCAGACCATTTCGAGCGAAGTGGTGGAGTCTTCGGCGGGAAGTGTTTCTCAGGTACGCGAATGTACGGCTACATTACTCAAATTTGCCAAAGAAACGGATACTCCGGTACTGCTGATCGGACACATCAACAAAGAAGGAAACATAGCCGGACCCAAAGTATTGGAGCATATTGTAGATACGGTACTTCAGTTTGAAGGCGACCAGCATTATATGTACCGCATTCTGCGCAGCATTAAAAACCGTTTTGGAAGCACTGCCGAACTGGGTATTTTTGAAATGCAACAGAGTGGATTGCGCGAGGTTAACAATCCTTCGGAATTGCTATTATCGCAAAACCACGAAGGGTTGAGCGGTGTAGCCATAGCCGCCACCATCGAAGGAGTGCGCCCGTTTCTCATAGAAGTGCAGGCATTGGTAAGCAGCGCGGTGTATGGTACCCCTCAACGGTCGTCCACCGGATTTGACCTCCGCCGGTTGAATATGCTGCTGGCTGTACTCGAAAAACGAGTTGGCTTTAAACTGGCTCAAAAAGATGTATTCCTGAATATTGCCGGAGGTATTAAAGTGAACGATCCGGCTATCGATTTGGCTGTTATTTCCGCGATCCTGTCTTCCAACATCGACGCGCCCATTGAACGGCAGTTGTGTATGGCCGGAGAAGTGGGACTTTCGGGCGAAATACGTCCCATTAACCGCATAGAGCAACGCATTGGCGAAGCGCAAAAACTGGGTTTTAAGAAGATTATTATACCTCAGTTCAATTCCAAAAGTCTGAATATTCAGAAATTTAATATTGAAATTATACAGGCTAAAAAAGTAGAAGAAGCCATTAAGTTGATGTTTAAGTAATTTTATTTCTCAATTACCTGCAACAATCATATTAATTGATTGATAGAATTTAATGATATATTTACGATTCTATGTGATGTGCAAAATGAAAAAAATATTTTTTTGCTTTCGCGTTCATTGAAGTGTGTTTTATTAACAAAGTAACTCACGATTATAAATATATCAACAAATAATTCAAATTACTTAATTTAGATTCTTTTTACTATTAAACACTTTCAAGAAAATAAAGATTACCTGGGAATGCCGGACGGTATGATATTGCCAACATAGAATACTCAGGTTCAACAAAGTTGTAAGGTAAAAAATGCAAAAAAATGTTCTGTCAGGTTATTAATTATTCCGAATTTTTTATTTATTTTTGTAAAAAATAATACTTTTCTGTTTTATGCAAAAGAGCAAATTAATCCTATTTCTTCTTCTTTTTCTTCTATCTAATGCACATTCTCAGTTGTTAGTTGTTGATAGTTTCAAAAAAGACTACACATTATTTTCTGATTATTCGATGGAAACAAAGTCATTTGAGGCAATGCTGAAACGTTTTGACGACAGGGCCATCCGGATGAAAGAGGGACAAAACAAAAAAAGCCAGAAATTAATCGAAGAATACAAGCGTAGTACTGTTGATATACTTAAAAAGCAAGATTCTCTCCGCATATTGATGTATACTGATTTAATGACAAAGTACATCAAAGCAATTACCGAAAAGGTCGTTTCGGCCAATCCTGCATTGCAAGGAAAAACATACGAGGTATTTGTCAAACGTTCCGATATACCCAATGCTGCCAACTTGGGAGAAGGGGTGTTGTATGTGGATATGGAGTTGATACGGAAGTTAGACTATGAATCGGAATTGGCTTTTGTTATATCACACGAGTTGGCTCACGATATTAAAAATCACGTTTTCACAAGCATGCTTTCCACCATCACTTTATTAACTGATGAAGAATATAATAAAGAACTTAAAAAGATTTCACAGCAGGCATATAACACCAATCAAGCGTACACAGACTATTTGAATAAAGTGCTGGCCAACAGAAACAAATACTCCAGAAAAGATGAAATACAGGCCGATTCGTTAGGATTGCTGTTTTTTATCAATGCCGGCTATGATCCTTCTGTTGCACCCAAAACATTGATAAAACTCGATTCGTTAGACAACCCGATGTTTAAAGAACCTTTGAACTTCGATATGCTTTCTTTCTCCGATTTACTTTTTGACAAATCTGTTTTGTACGAAAATAAAAATCAGAATTGGAAAGGAAATCTGAATTACGAAACTCCCGATTCCTTGAAAACGCACCCCGATTGCAAATTCAGAGCCGAGTCTTTGCAACAAATTATTGATGCAAGTGGAATTCCGGCTTCAAAAAAATATTATGACAAACAATTATCAGACATTAATAATCAATCTGCCTTTGAGTTGGTTTTCTATTATTATAAATTCGGCCGCTACAGCAAATCACTATTTGAAGCAATGGCTCTGAAACAGTTTTATCCCGAAAATATTTATCTGAATAATATGATTGTGGCAAACTTATTTCAAATATCCGAATCGTTGAAAAATCATACTTTTTCAAAAACAGTTGATGTAACGGAAACCTCCTATACAGAGGCCTACAATCAACTGTTGCGTTATTTGCACCAAGCTTCTTTTTCCGAATTAAATAAATTAGCTCGAAAATATTATGATGAAAACATCAAATCTGTTGCTCTAAATAATCCTCTTGCCGAGTATGTAAATGTTTTGTTTAAAGTAAGAGATACTACCGACAAGCTGGAAAAAGAGAAATTGAAAAAAGAATTTAATCAAAAATACCCCAAAGCAGTATATACTTTTGAATTATAAATAATCCTAAAACTAAATGAAACAAACATGAGAAAGAAATTTTTATTAACTACGTTGCTAATTGGCGCTTTACTGCCACTACAACTGTTTGCACAAAAGGCATCTTTGACAAACGTCAAAAAGGTTTCTCTGAAAAACATTAGTGCTATAAGAGAAAACGCTGAAGTAAAAGGTTATGTTGCTTTTTATCTTCTCGATAAAAAGAATAGTAAAGAAAGTAACTTCAAATTGAATATTTGGGACGCTAATTTAACCTTGAAATACGATATTAATTTTGCACGTCCTACAACAACTTATTTGTTCGAATCTTCTTTTAATGATGAAACTTTTTGTTTCTCGTTTTTCAATTCCAGAGATAAAAAAATAGAGTGCGTTATGTTTGGTCAAGACGGGAAACAAGTCGGCACATACACAACACCCAAAGTTTCGGCCATAGAAGCCGCTACTTTTGCAGCTGCAATTAAGGCCGGAACCACATCATATCCAACTTTGGTGGGACTTCCAACCGTCGGTTTTGCCCGCTATGGATTTGACCCTACAAGCGATACCAAATCTATTGTAACCGTATTTGGCAAAGAAGGTAAAGTTAAATGGTCGGCTACATATGCCGGAAAAGAAGCGAAAAACTATGCTACTGCTTATTCTATGGCTCATGACGAAAATCTGTTGGTTTCGTCTGTTATGGTACGCGAAAGTAAATACTCCCAGAAAATATCAGAACAATACTTAAAATTTCACGATGCTAAAACAGGAAAAGAGCTTTTTACGTTTGGCAACAAAAAGGGGAAATACCAATATTCGGTTTCTCGCGTAACTTCCGACAACGATAAAATATTCATGTACGGGGAGTATTTCAATCTTGAGGATAATATTATTAAAGACGACAGCAAAGGCTTGTTTGTACTTACTACAGATAAAACCGGAAATATTCAGAAAGAAAACTACACAAGCTGGGAAGATATTTTAAAAATAATGCCAACTGCTATGCTGAACGACAAAGGTAAACGAGTAAAAATTTGTATGCAGGAGATTATTAAAACTGCCGACAATAACTATTTTATCGTTTGCGAACAATTTTACAGAACTGCCGATGGTATGGCCATTGCATCTAATGTATTAAATGGAGGCTACGGAGCAAATGTTACCAAAATTAATCTTCAAGATTTGGTTGTATTGCAATTTGATGCTGATTTCAAATTCAAAAAAGGAAATGTTGTCAGTAAAAATAAAACGAGCGTAGGTCTTCCTCCGGGAATGGATTTTTATGGCACTCCGTTTATAGCTTTTTACGTAAAAGCAACAGGACAATTTGATTATTGCTTTACCAATGAATCGGCAGATAAAAAAACATTTAACAGCATCTATGTAAATTATTATAAAGAACCAGAAAAAGGAAAAAGAATAATTGGTGCTATCTCTTACAACAAAGACAAAGAATTTGTAGAAGATAAAATAAACCTGACCTCAAATCCTACCAGCTACATTGCTCTTCCTGCAACAGCAGGCTATGTAACTATTTTCGAATATTTTTCCAAAACAAAAACAATCGATATCCGCAGGGAAAGACTGAATATGTAATGTAAAATAATTTATGTGAATAAAGGGTTGAAAAGTGCCTTTAGGCGCAAAATGTTGGTAGAAGATAGATTTATCCACAAAATAGCGCCCTGGATAGGAAGTAAAACAATATTCTCAACCCTTGATTCGCATAATTATAAAAACAAAAACCAATTTTCTTATTCTAAGAAAATTGGTTTTTGTTTTTTAATTGAATATTCTACTGATTTGAGTTATGAAGTTTTTAAAGTTAACTTTTACCATATTTAATTCAAGATTCAAAATTATCTGTAAAACATCCTCAATGCGTAATGTTGAATATTGAATCTTAAATGTTGAATTTATTATTTTTTATAACTCTTTATTAAAGCATACCTGTTAACCTGTTGACAAGTAAACGAGTTACTGTTTTTTCATTCTTTTCTCGTTTACTTGTTTACGTAGTTTGGTAGAAAAACATGTATGTCTATCTTTTTTACATGCCGTAGGTATGTGACATAATCAATAAGTTGCATACCTACGGCATGCTGATAGGATGTTGTGATTTATCTTCTACCAAGCTTACATCCCTAAAGGGATTTTACAAAACGAGGAGCAGCAAATATTACTCCTTAACTTAATGGCATTGGCGCTGCGTTTGTACGGGGTTATGCAAATTAAACACCTTCGGTGCTTTTTATAGGTATGTAATTTCAGGTACTGAGCTCCACCAATATATTGTTCCGGAAAGGACAAAAAGCAGTATTTCCCGCTCCTGATTCGCATATATTAATGCACTACGGGTTAAAAATATTACATCATATTTAAAACAAAGGAACTTTATGCGGTAAAAATTGTTTTAAAATAAAAAATAAATTATTTTTCAAATTTATATATTTGCAAAATAATGCAACAAAAATGAAATAAATAACGTACTTAATTTTAAACTTTTTATAAAAAATGATTATGAAAAAAACAATTGTAACATTACTATTAGCAATTACCATGATTGGTTCCTTGAGTGCACAGGCAGATACAAAAAATCTCGGTCTTCGTGTAGGTCCTGGTATTGAAGCATCTTATCAACATCCTTTAAACGAATCGCACCGGTTGGAGTTCGACTTGGGTGTTGACCTTTTCGACAATGGATTCACAGCATCCGCTGTTTACCAATGGGTTTGGGACTTATCTGCGTTATATCAAGGGTTTAACTGGTATGTAGGTGTTGGCGCCGGATTAGGAGCTTGGGATAAATCTTTTATGTTGGCCGCTTTGGGACAAATCGGTATCGAGTATAATTTCAATATTCCATTGCAATTATCGCTCGATTGGCGCCCCGGTTTAAGCCTCGTATTCAACGATGGTGTTGATCCCGGATTCTGGGGAAGCAGCGTTGGTGTTGGCGCAAGGTATAAATTCTAATCTGAGGCACCATACAAAATACGTAAAGCAGTTGATCTAAAAATCAGCTGCTTTTTTGTTTATATATTGAGATATTTGTATTCGCCTCCCGGCTTAAAGCCGGACGACGAATACAATAAACTATATTTTGTCATGTACTAAAAAATTTATAAAGGTATTTCTCTAAACGCGAAGGCGCGAAGAAAAAATACTTGGCGGCTTAGCGACTTTGCGTTCACTAAAACTCTTAACTTTATGACATTGCCCGCAAGGGGGATCGGGGGTGGTGGATGATTATTCACTTCACACTGCGCTTGTACGGGATTGTTCATGTTTAGCCCTATTCGGGCAATTGTTTGTAATTTTCGTCATGTACTCAAATAAAAATAATTCTTTTGTGAAAAATTTAGACAATCTCTAAAATATTTCGTTTATTTTTGAGCTAATAAAATATTTTGGAAATGATGAAACGATTTTTTCTATTTATATCTTTTTGTATTGTATCGTACTCTTTGGCCTACCCTCAAACGGTACAATACACACAAATCTTCGACAAAGCTATTAAAACACTCGAAATAAAAGTAGATGGTTATGACTTCTCCAATCCGGTTATTGCACTCAACAGCCCGGATGTTTTGAAAATCAGCTTTGATGAATTATCGTTTGATTTCAAAAATTATTCTTACAAAATTGAGCATTGCAATGCAGACTGGACATTGTCCAATATTTCGGAGTTCGATTACATAAATGGTATTAATCTGAATGATATTATTGATTACAGGCAGTCTATCAATACCACATTCGACTATACTCATTATGTTTTTTATATTCCCAACGAAAATATAAGGCCAACCATATCCGGTAATTATATCATTAGTGTTTTCGACAACAATAATCCCAACCACATATTCTTCAAGGTTCGATTGAGTGTTGTAGATGAAAAAACCAACATTACCGGTGTTGTAAAGGCCAATACTGATTTGGGCATTAAAACAAAATACCAACAGATAGATTTTGATGTGATTACCAGAGATTATCAGGTACAGGATCCTTTTTCGGAAATAAAAGTTTACATCAGGCAAAATGGCCGCATCGATAATGAAGTAACCGACATTAAACCGACTTACCTGATGGGCAACAAGTTGAGCTACAGCAACAATCGTGCTACTATTTTTGAAGGAGGCAATGAGTACCGCTCACTCGAAATATCCAATATCCGCATACTCGACGATAACGTAAAAGATATCATATACGCAAATCCGTATTACCACGTAGAAATGTTTGGAGACGTGCCCAGGAATAAAAAAGCATATTCCGACATATATGATGTCAACGGGAAATATGTAATTAACCTGCAAAATAACCATTACGACAAAGAACTGGAAGCAGATTATATGTTTGTGCATTTTGTGTTGCCGATGGATCCTCCTTTTTTTAATGGAAACATTTACTTGGCCGGAGGTTTCAACTTTCAAATGCTAAATGAACAAAGCCGGATGCAATACATGAACGATTCCAAGAGTTACGAACAAACGCTGATACTGAAGCAAGGCGGCTATAATTACCAGTACTTGTTTGTACCCAAAGGCTCAGTCAAAGGAAGCTCGGAACCCATTGAAGGAAGCTATTGGGAAACGGAAAACGAATATGAAATTTTTATTTACCATCGTCCTCCCGGCTGCCGGTATGATAAGTTGATTGGGTATAAGATATTGAATAGCAGGTAATTTAAGTTTATAAAGTTTTTAAAGTTATAAAGCCCGGAATAATATGTTCTTACATTTTTTTACTTTATAAACCTTATAACATTATAAACTTTACAACTACAAAAACAAGTAGTTCATTCCTCGATTTAGAATAATATTCACTACCTTTGCATTCCATTTTTCCGGCAAAATAAATGATTGATAATTCCATTTTTAAAGATAAAAAAGTAGCATTTTATACGCTCGGCTGCAAACTTAATTTTACCGAAACTTCTTATATCGGCCGTAATTTAACGGAAAACGGATTCCGCAAGATAAAGCCGGGTGAAGAAGCCGATGTGTGCATTATCAACACCTGTTCGGTTACCGAAATTGCCGACCGCAAAAGCCGTCAGGCCATTAACAAACTGGCCAAAGCGCATCCCAATGCCTTTATTGTTGCTACCGGTTGTTATGCACAACTTAAACCCGAAGAAATTGCCAAGTTAAAGCATGTGGATTTGATATTGGGCGCCAATGAAAAATTCAATATCATAGAACATCTTCATCATCTGGAAAAAGAGAAAACGCAAATTTACCATACCGAAATACGCGATATCCGCGAGTTTTATCCTTCGGTTTCGCAAGACGACAGAACGCGCTATTTCTTGAAAGTACAAGATGGTTGCGATTATTTCTGTACGTACTGCACTATTCCCTACGCGCGTGGTAGGAACCGCAATGGTACGATTGCCGATACGGTTGCACTGGCTAATAAAATAGCGAAGGAAGGAGCAAAAGAAATTGTGATTACAGGTGTTAACACGGGAGAGTTCGGCAAGTCGACCAACGAAACCTTTTTCCAGTTAATTCGGGCACTAGATGAAGTAGAAGGTATTGAACGTTTCCGGATTTCGAGCATAGAACCGAATTTGCTAACCGACGAGATTATTGGTTTCGTAGCCCAATCTAAAAAGTTTGCCCCCCATTTTCACATTCCGCTTCAATCCGGAAGCAATGATGTGCTGGCCTTGATGAAACGCCGTTATACCCGTGAACTTTTTGCAGAGAAAATGGAGAAGATCAAACAATTGATGCCCGATGCTTTTATTGGCGTGGACGTTATTGTAGGCACGCGTGGCGAAACTGCCGAATATTTTGAAGATGCACGGCAATTTATAGAGCAACTGGATATTTCTCAATTACACGTTTTTTCTTATTCGGAAAGAGATAATACACAGGCATTGAAAATTGACCATACCGTCAGCCCCGAAGAAAAGAAAAAAAGGAGTGAAATACTTCATGCCATTTCCGAAGAAAAAACAAAAGCGTTTTATCACAAGCAAATTGGTAAAACCGCCAAAGTGCTTTGGGAATCGAAAAAAAACGGAACGTATATGAATGGTTTTACCGAAAATTATGTAAAAGTAACGGCAGCCTATAAAAAAGAATTGGTAAATACGGTACAGGAAATAATTATTACGGAAAATTATCTACAAAATAATAAATAAGCAAAGCAAGCATATAAAGAATTATTCAAAAGTATTTTTACCACAAAGGACACAAAGAAATTACACAAAGATCACAAAAAAAGAATATTGGTCATTTCATTTAGCGGTTCCTTTTGTTTTATTTCATATTCTACATGGTAAATTATCGATAAAAATACTTTGTGTTCTTTGTGTCTTTGTGGGAAATAAAAACATGAAATTCGAACTACAACATACCGACCCCAAAAGTAATGCCCGTGCAGGTAAAATAACCACCGACCACGGCGAAATACTAACGCCCATTTTTATGCCGGTAGGAACCCTTGGTTCTGTAAAAGCGGTGCATCAACATGAACTGAAAGAAGACATCAAAGCGCAAATTATTCTGGGCAATACATATCATTTATACTTGCGTCCCGGTATTGAAATACTGGAACAGGCAGGCGGGCTACATAAATTTAACGGTTGGGATAAACCGATATTAACCGATAGCGGTGGATTTCAGGTTTATTCGCTATCTCATAACCGCAAGCTAAAAGAAGAAGGCGCTACGTTCCGTTCGCATATCGATGGCTCTAAACATACTTTTACACCCGAAAGCGCTGTGGATATTCAACGCAGCATCGGCGCAGATATTATGATGGCTTTCGACGAGTGTACACCGGGAACGGCCGAATTCGATTATGCCAAAAAGTCGATGGAGTTAACTCACCGCTGGCTAGATCGTGGTATTAAGCATTTCCACGAAACAGAACCTAAATATGGTTATTCGCAGGCGTTTTTTCCGATAGTGCAAGGTTGCGTATATCCCGAATTAAGAATTAAATCGGCGGAATATATCAGTTCTAAAAATGCGGAAGGCAATGCCATTGGAGGCTTAGCCGTGGGCGAGCCTGCCGAAAAAATGTACGAAATGATTGAAGTGGTTAACGGAATTTTACCCCAAGACAAACCTCGTTACCTGATGGGTGTAGGTACGCCCATAAATCTGCTCGAAGCCATTGAGCGCGGCGTGGATATGTTCGATTGCGTAATGCCGACCCGCAACGGGCGTAATGGCATGCTTTTTACCCGCAACGGCACTATGAACATGCGGAATAAGAAATGGGAAAATGACTTCTCCCCTATTGATCCCGATGGCACGTCATATGTCGATAAAGCTTACAGCAGGGCTTATTTGCGCCATTTATTCATTGCCGAAGAATTGCTGGGATTACAAATTGCATCTATTCATAACCTGGCCTTTTATTTATGGTTGACTGGAGAAGCCAGACGGCATATTATCAACGGAGATTTCCCGACCTGGAAAGCAATGATGGTAAAACAACTGGGGCAACGGTTATAAATTTGAATGTTTTTATTATTTTTGCACATATAAAAAAAGCAACACTATGTTTTTAAAGCGCATCGACAGATATATCATTGTAAAATTTTTGGGAACCTATTTTCTGGCGATTGCATTGATTATCAGTATTGCTGTTGTTTTTGACATTACAGAAAAACTGGATGATTTCTACAACAACCATGCTCCCCTAGAAGCCATTATTTTTGACTATTACCTCAATTTTATCCCTTATTTTGCCAATCTTTTCAGTCCTTTGTTTGTCTTTATTTCCGTTATATTTTTCACATCTAAAATGGCGGATAATACGGAAATTGTCTCCATACTGGCCAGTGGCATCAGTTTCAGAAGAATGATGCTTCCTTACTTTGTTTCTGCCTTGATCATTGCTTCCATGACTTTTTACCTGAATGGATATGTTATTCCGAGAGCTAACACCGTGAGGTTGAATTTTGAAAACCAATATATCAAAAAACGGAATTCGGACAATGCACGCAATATCCAGATGGAAATAGAGCCGGGTGTTATTATGTACCTGGAACGTTACGAAAAAAACAGGAAAAAAGGTTATGGTTTCTCTGTCGAAAAATTTGATGATAAAAAACTTGTCTCGCGCGTTACTGCCAGTAATATAGAATGGGATACCCTTAATAACTGGAAGATTAACAATTACCTGATCCGGCATTTTGATGGACTGGTAGAAAGGATAGAAAAAGGCAGCACCAAGGATACTATTTTCCATGTTCAACCTTCGGATTTCCTTGTTACACAGGGCATGCAGGAACAGATGAACCTGAGCGAACTGAAAGAATACCTTGATAAGCAAAAATCACGTGGCGTAGGCAACATCAAGGAGTTTGAACTGGAGTACCACAGGCGATTTGCTTTCCCTTGCGCCGCTTTTATCCTTACATTAATAGGTGTATCACTTTCTTCTCAAAAAAAACGGGGCGGTTTGGGTATCAACATCGGAGTTGGTTTGATGCTGAGCTTCTCATATATCTTACTTTCTACCATATCATCCACCTTTAGTATTAATGGCACTATGCCTCCTTTCTGGGCCATGTGGATTACGAATATTATATACTTGCCGATCGGAATTTTTCTTTATATCAGGGCGCCAAAATAAAAGAGAAAATTATTTCTTTAGGTTAGGGTTACAAACCCGAAAACGGCTTGCCAATAAGTACGGAGCCAGTAAAATTTTTACCCTCGTTTACTAGGCTGTCGTTTTGTATAAAAATCATTTCTTGTATTATTTTTGCGGATAAGCATTTTATTTTTCGAGTAGCAAATGTACGAAAGAGTTTGTAAAGCTGACAATGTTCTTATTGTTTATAAAGAAATTTAAGAAAATAAAAAATATCTATTTTTGCATTGAGTTTCTATTCTTTGCTTTTAATTACCCCGATTATCTATGAATAATTACCTGATTTATCTTGATATTTTATTTGATTTGACTGCAATTATATTAGGTTGCATCCTTGTTTTTTCATCAAAAGACAATAAACTGAAGCTTTCTTGGGGTATCTGCTCTATCCTTGTAGGTACGGCTTTCTTGATTGATAATATACGCTTTATGGGCTTACCTATCGAATTGCTACCCGGAGCCTATGATTTACTGGTCATCCATCGGATGCTAAAATGGCTTATCCTGGTAACAATAGCACTTATGATTCCTTTGGCATCACTCCGTCCCGGATTTCTTACCAGTTTGAGAATCGTCCTGTTTTTCATTCCAGTAATGCTTATTATCACTATTGCCGGTTCTTATCACGTATTCAATGGTGAAATTACCCAACTTACCAGTTTGCAATCAATTACCAAAAATGCCTACCACCTGGATGTGAAATTGCGTATTTCTATTTTCGTGCTTACAAATATTATTTCATGGGCTTACTTTATTATTTCTTTTGCAGGAAAAGACGCAAGCTTAAAAAGAAAGACAACTTTTCTGATGTGGATATATATTGGTTGGTCGGTACTTATTCTTCTCTTCTTTACGTTTTTTTCCTTGTTTATCAATACTTTTTTATTTTATACCTACGATTTTTATGTAGCAAGTTTTTGTATCTTCTTTTCAGTTCTGTTTCTGTTGTATGAAAATCCTTTTTCTCGTATAAAATCCATAAAAGAGAAAGAAGACGATGAAAATACCAAGCAACAACCAGTAAGATTACAACCTCTTGCTGAAAGAGTTTTTAAAGACATAGAAACCCATACAAAGGCAGATAAATCCTTTACCGAAGCTCAATATTCGATAGACGATTTGGCAGGCAAATTGGGCATTAAATCCAAACTGATTGTGGAAGCAATAAAATCTGCCGGATTTACCGGTTTCAAAGAATATGTGA
This sequence comes from Paludibacteraceae bacterium, assembly GCA_031555675.1. Lineage (GTDB taxonomy): Bacteria > Bacteroidota > Bacteroidia > Bacteroidales > Paludibacteraceae > JAISJU01. The sequence continues at coordinate 15,377 of JAVBUB010000239.1, forward strand.
TATTCTTACGAATAGAATATTTTAAAGAACTTGTTCTGCGGCAAACCGGAAAGTCTGTCAAAGAATTGATGTATACCTCCGGATTTACTACCCGTTCCAATTTTTATCGTATTTTTCAGCGCTACGAAAACATGACTCCCTTGGAGTATATGAAACAATTCAGCTGAATTTATGTCCTATTTTTTATCTTAGACCTGTCCTGTTTTCTTCTAAAATTATCCTGTTTTATCTGAATATGTTCTGTTTCTCTCACAGATAGACTGCGCGTATTGTGCAAATACAATGCATACTATAATTTTGTACCTTATTTCTTTCCCACACACTTACTTCTCATACTTGAATTATAGGCTTTCCAATTTCGTACATTTATTGTCCAAGTTTATTGGCGAGATACTCATACATCAACTTCTTTAGTTTTACAAATACTAAGATATGACAATAGTTTTTTTTATTTTAGCATGGAAACAAAGTCCTTTTTGTTGCATTAATTAATTATTTATGTTTCATTTAAAATTATTATCATGAAAAGATTTACAAAATTTAGTTTATTCTTGGTCGGTTTATTGCTGATGGGGATAGCAAGTGTTAACGCGGCAGATGTTCTTTTGCGTTTTAATTCAAAACCAACTTCAGGCACAACTTCTTATACTTACTCTACAGGAGATAAGATCCATGCAGGAACCATTACAACTTCTTTTTCCGGAAATGATCTTAGTAATACTTGTTTTGCAAGTCCTGCCAATGTAAGAATCCAAGTAAAGGACATTATCA
>JAVBUB010000006.1:0-3404 GCA_031555675.1 Paludibacteraceae bacterium
CTACAGAATATATAATCTGGTCGATGCCTGCCACACGTGTTAATTGCGATTGAGGAGCCAGCAAAGGGACAGATGCCTGCATGGCCGGCATGTGAAAAGCTGAACCCACAGAACGTAGTGCCAGTAAAACAAAAATATGCCACATTTCGGCAATTTCCAACCAGAATAAAATAGCCAATATGAATGTACAAATGGCTATGAATCCGTCGGAAAGGATCATAACCAATTTCCGGTTCCAGCGATCAATAAATACACCGCTAATGGGGCCTATTAAGGCCATTGGAAGCATTCCGGCAATGGCGGCATAGGAAAGCATTTCAGCAGAACCTGTTTCGATACTGATCCATAGAATAATGGCAAAATTAACGATGGTACTGCTCAGTATCGAAAGAAACTGACCACTCCATATAATGGCAAAAACCTTTTTCCAATTATTCATTACTTGATTAAGTTTAGTTGCAAAAATACAATAAAGATTTGATTAAGCAGACAAGTTAACCGGCAAACAAGTAGGCAAGATTTAAGAAAAATTTGTTTGTACACTGCCAAAATTGCTAATCAGTTTATTCATCAACTCGTCAACTTAAATTAAAATTATATCTTTGCATAAATTTTTTAGTCATGAAAAATACGCCTATAGATTACAATACCGTCACATCGGTCATAGATAGTTTGAATATTCCCGATTTTGGCTCAGCTACTATCCGGGAAGTAGTGGCCATTGTCAATAAAATAGAGTCGTTAACCAAGCAACGCTATATCCGTATGGAAATGGGTGTTCCCGGGCTAAAAGCTTCTGCCATAGGTATAGATGCCGAAATAGAAGCCCTGAAAAAAGGAGTTGCCTCTATTTATCCGGTACTCGATGGTTTACCCGAACTCAAATCCGAAGCCGCCCGTTTTGTTAAAGCTTTTATAGATATAGATATACAACCCGAACATTGTATTCCCGTAGTAGGTTCCATGCAGGGAACTTATGTGTCGTTTCTGGTTTCATGCCAGACAGATAAAAAGAAAAATAAAGTACTTTTCATAGATCCCGGTTTTCCAGTTCAGAAACAGCAATTAGCGGTGTTGGGATATGAATACGAATCTTTTGATGTGTATGATTTCAGAGGCGATAAGCTGAAAGATAAAATAGAATCATATCTTCAAAAAGGAGATATTGCGGCTATTACTTATTCCAACCCTAATAATCCGGCGTGGATATCCTTTAACGAAAGCGAATTAAAAGTAATTGGCGAGTTGGCTACAAAATACGATTCCATTGTACTCGAAGATTTGGCTTACTTTGGAATGGATTTTCGCAAAGACTTGGGTAAACCGTTCGAAGCTCCTTTCCAGTCTACCATAGCCCGCTATACAGACAATTATATTATGCTTATTTCCGCGTCTAAAGTGTTTAGTTATGCCGGCCAGCGTGTAGGTATTGCCGCCATTTCGGATAAGCTGTTTAAGCGTTCCTATAAAGGATTATCGGACAGATATGGGATAGGGGAGTTTGGCAGCGTATTTGTAAACAGGGTGTTATATGCCATGTCTTCGGGTGTTACACATTCTGTGCAATATGCTTTGGCTGCCATGATGAAAGCCGCCAGCAATGGCGAATTTAAATTCCTTGATGATGTAAAAGAATACGCTCGCCGTGCCGAAAAAATGAAAAAACTTTTCATAGAAAACGGCTTCCAGCTTGTTTATGACAAAGATTTGGACGAACCGATCGGAGACGGATTCTACTTTACATTAAAATATAAAGATATGTCGGGCGCCGAATTAATGAAAGAACTGCTTTATTATGGAATAAGCGCTATTTCTTTGGATACTACCGGCAGTAAACAACAAGGCCTGCGTGCTTGTACATCGTTTATAAAAGATGACCAGTATGATGACTTGGCATACCGCCTGGCATGTTTTAAAAGAGATCATTAATCATTTATTCAATTAATACCATGAAACCAATCAAAAACTTTGAAGCAATATCCAAATGGATTCTTCGCTTTGCATTAGCTACTTATCTTATATGTTTATTTCAAGGAGAGATAAAAACATTTGATTTTAAAAGTTTAAATTACATTGTTAATCTTATATATGTATTGTTTGGAATATTATTGCTGTTTGGCGGCTTGGCCAAAGGTGGTACGCTGACCATCATTTCCGGAATATTGATTTCGATTGTTTCGGTTTACAAAATATACATATCCTTTTCAATCTCCAGTTTTACATATCCTGCTCCATACATATATCTGATGATCTTTGGAATAGGATTGTTTTTTGTGTCAAAAGGAAATTCATAAACTATGATTTATAAAAACTAAGACGTATTGCGAAAGCAATGCGTCTTTTTATTGAAATATTAAAATGAATATATGTTAGTTATTATTTATGATAATTATTTTTTTATTATATCTTTGCAATCTATTTGGTTTGTTTTCTAACTGTGATTTTACATTATGGAAAATTCTCATTTTTAATACACAGATACTGAATAATATACTAATTTTTTTTCATCGCTTTTATTTATTTTTAATATTAATCTATCTTACTTATTTAAATTTTTATGAAAAAGTATTTTTTTAGTTTTTGGTTGTTGTTCGTAGCGGGTTTAATAACCACAGTTTATTCGTGTAAGGAAGATGAAAAGGGTGAGCCAAAACAAGGAAAAAAAGACTCAACCGAAACAGTAGACGTGCTTACTGATGCTGGTGTAGTTATAAATGGTGTAAAATGGGCGACTCGTAATGTGGATGCTCCAGGCAAATTTGCTGTTAAGGCTGAAGATGCAGGTATGTTTTACCAATGGAATAGTAAAACGGCATGGTCAGCCACTGATGATATAACAAATTGGAATATTGTTGTTACTACTGGTAGGATCTGGAAAGAAGAAAATGACCCCAGCCCTGCTGGCTGGCGCGTACCAACACTAGATGATATAAAAAAACTGTTGGATGAAAACAAAGTCACAATTGAATGGACGGCTGTAAATGAAATAAATGGTACAAGATTTACCGACCAAGTTACCGGTAATTCTATTTTTTTGCCAGCTGTGGGTTTTCGTAACTATGAGACTGGTATACTATACAATGTAGGCTCATATGGTCGCTATTGGGGTAACTCGGCTTATACAAGGGACGATGATGATGCGGGTGCTTACTATATGGCTATCCATAGTAGCGAACCGGATTGGGGTTGTGGTTATCGCTTGTATGGCCGGTCTATTCGTTGTGTAAAAAATGAATAAAATCAGAATTGTGGACTAGTTCGATAAAACTGCTAATCGTAACCCCTACATTATTTAATAAATGTAGGGGTTATTTTTGTCCTATGAATTTGTTTTTACTTTTTGATTATAATATACTGAAATTACAAATCGAATTATTTTAGATAAAAAAAATTAAAAAGTAAAA
>JAVBUB010000135.1:0-35741 GCA_031555675.1 Paludibacteraceae bacterium
ATACAGAAACTTGTTCTTTTGACATTCCTCATGGTTCAAATTCAATTATTTTCTATTATGCAGGCAGTCAAAGATATTTAGAATATAATACATCAAAGAGAAGTTTGAAAATAGTAGGTGGGAAATCTTTTGAAAGAGTAAGAAATTAGAAAAAATCATGCAGTCAAGGAAGTAAAATGAAGGAGTAAGCTGAAAATCCAATAAAAGAGTAAGCTAAATATTTTAAATTGTTTATTTTATGAAAAAGAATTTTTCGTTAATGGTTATGTTACTAACATTAGTAACAATCAGTGTATGTTTATCTTCATGTGGAGGTGGAGGTAGCAGTAAGGCAAGTGATTTGCTAAGAGTTGAGGAAGAATACTATGGCAGTCTTGGTGTATCAAAGAAGGCAAAAGTGAAAAACATTTCTGACAGAACTCTTGATGGCTCTTTTGATGTGAAAGTACGCTTAAAAGATGGCACTTCTACAACAAATCGATGTTATGTAAAAAACATGGAGCCTGGCGAGATACAAGAGATTACCATATATATTGGAGGAGCAGGCGATACATATAGTGTCGAATCTTGGTCTTTTGTAGAATGATTAATTATATTTGTATGAAAAAAAATTATTTATCTGCAATTAAGATTCTATTTTGTTTATGCTTATTTGTTAGTTGTCAGAATAGTAGTCATCCCAATAATAAAGGCAGTGCTAAGAAATCTAATGAAGGCAAAATTAGCATTTCAGGAACTTATCATTATTCAACAAGTAATGGTGGTGGAGTAACTTATGAATTACACTCTGATAAAACAGCAACAGTAACTGTGAAAATAGGTAGTGCTTATCCAGTTTCTTTTAATGGTTACTGGGAGACAAATACTGATGGCTTTGTTGTTATTCATTCCAATGGAAGCAGTGAGATTTTGAATATGGAAGAAATGTGCTTATACCAGACCCTTTATGATGCCAAATCAAAAGTTAATTGTATTGAACTAATCAAAAAATGAAATCCTGAAAAATAAAAAACATATAATAATTTATTTTTACTACTCCTTTTAATATCATGAGAAAAAAATCAATCAACATATTCATATTTGCAATTCTGCTTTTAGTCTGCTCCACTTCATGTAATAATGGGCAAACAAGCAATTCATCTATAAATGCTAATCCAAATGAATGGCTTATTGGCGAATGGGAAGTTTATACACCAGAATTTGGTCTTGTGAAACTGACAATAATGGATGATAGTAATTTAATTTTTCATGAAGAAAAAAGCACATATACTGTATCAGGTGATGTTCTATATATGGGTAGAGGACGCACTCCATTCCCTTTAAATAAGAGAGAACAAACGATTGACCTTGGAGAAGGATACTATTTTAGAAAAGTGGGAGAAAAGCAAACTTCAAATGTCAATTCAGATTATTCATCTACTAATTCAAATGAATGGCTTATTGGCGAATGGGAGGTAAATGTCCCTGAATTTGGAATGGTGAAACTTATTATAGACAAAAATACAGTCACAGAAATAACTAACTCTGGGAGACATATAGATTCTTATTCTATTACAGATGGAGTGATGACTTGTTTTAATACTTCATATTCATTAGACCCAGTTAATCAACGGATAGATTTTGGAGAAGGATATTATTATAGAAAAGTAGGGAGCAATAATTCTTTAAATAATCACTCAGAAAAACAACCTATAAGTAATAATTTGATAGGTGAATGGGAAGCTATTTTACCAAATGAATCAGGAGATATTGATAGAACATTATCTATTCAAGATGAAATGAATGCTATTTACAGACCTTGTTATGATGATTGTGGTTATGCTGGAACATATAAGATTATAGACAATGTTTTATATTTTGCAGGAGTTGATTATGGAGAAAGTGGTGGCGGAGCCCCTGAAACAATAAAAGAAGAATTTATTATCAAGGGCAATGAATTAATTTCCAAATCAGAAAAAAAAGTTTTTAAAAAGAGTGAATAATAAAACAACCCACCATTGCAATTCTATTTGGTGGGTTGTTTTTATTATATAGGGGGGGCTGGCATGGGCTGGCGGCGGTATCCCCGCTTTTGTAAAGTATTGAAAATCAAACAGTTGCAAATTGAGTATTTGATTCTGTAAATCAATGACTTACGAAATTTTCACCAAAAAATTTCAATGATTTTCCCAGACCTTTATTCTTTAAAGAACCTTTTCTTGTAGGTTTGAATGGTCTTATCTGAAAGCCCTGTGAGTTTAGCTAACTGGCGAATTGAAGCATCAGGATTTTCATAGATAGCAACACAGAAGGCTTCATATTTTTGCTGGTTTGGAGTGGATAATCCATGTTCTTTTAGTGCTTTTCTAACTGGTTTGGTTGAATATCCTATTTCTTCTGCATTTTCTTTAACAGTTTTCAGACTGTCATAATCAGAAAAGATAATTTCATCTCTTTTTCTTCTTTTGGCTTCTCCCAATGCTTTGGCTTTCTCTTTTTTAGATAAATATTTATGTTCTGGATTGATAAGATACTTTCTTTTACCAAGTTCAATATAATTTGTTATATCTGTTTTGTATGCACTGATAGCGATTTCACAAACATTTTTTAATGTAAAATCATCAGAATGTTCAGTTCTGAATTGGTATATCCAATATAAATTCTTAGCTAAATCAGTTAAAGTAATTTCTGGTTCAATGTTCTTGGTGACCAAAGCCATTGTATATAAGATATTGTTTCTATTACCAATAGGTATTTTCTTATATTTTTTATCAGTTATAGAATAAAAGAATTTTATTTCATAAATACTTTGGTCTTCAACATAAGTATATATATTATTACCATCTAAAATAGCATTATATTTATTAGAAAATATAGGTTGATAATGAGTTATATTTATATTTTTCAACTCATTCATTAGTGTAGTAATATTTGCATTTACAGTTAATGTTTTTTCCCCTGCTTCGCAGATACTATCATTGAGCTTTTTACTACATTTATTATCTATATAATTAATAATTAGATTATTATAATTATTAAAGAAATTTATATCATAAATAATATCAGATGAAATTAATGTACAATTCTGATTGCTTCCAAACATCTGTTGAGAAACATTAAAACATTTATTATCAATAATTTTCAAATAATCTTTTCCAATATTATCTATAATATCATTTAAAAGAATATTCAAATAATATTTATAATCTTCATTACTATTTATTTTAAAATCAATCAAATAAATTAATCTAAATCTATAATCATTAGTTGAATTGCTTATAGTGGTGTAACCAATGCTGGGTTTATGTTGCAATTTATTCCAAACTTCATCCAGTGGAGTAAAACAATGGTCAAAGTCAATCCAAATGTAGTTAGTTTGGTCAAAGTTGTTGATGGTTTTTTCTTTACATCCATATTCACCAACAACTTTCATGGAGTGGGTGAATGAATAACCATGTTGTATTGAGTATATAAATTCTTCTTGATTGATTTCTTTAACTTTATATCTTACTTTAACGAAGTCTGGTTTAGTTTCATAATTTTTTATTGATACTCCTAATTTTATTTTTCCATTAATCATAACCTTTTTATAAATAATAAGGTTGTGATTAAAATAATAAATAGAAAAATACTTTTAGGAAGAATTATTTTATAAAAAAATGAATATAACCAAGTATAACGCTTAGTTTAATGATAGTCAAATGCCCTGAAATCAATAAAAAAGAGTAACTGAAACGGTTGTGTGTTTGAAAGTTATTAATTGGAAGTATTTTTTTCTATTTCTTCAATTAGTTTTTTCAAATCAGATAAATTATTGATTTTTTTAATCTCATTCTTGTATTCCAAATAGCCAGTAACAATAGTAGAATTGGATTTATAGAACAAATCTGTTATATCTACTTCCAAAGCCAGTGCTACTTTTTCTAATGTTTCAATTTGTGGGTTGCCTTTTATAATTCGGCTCAAACTTTCTGGTGCAATACCCATTTTCTCCGCAACTTCTTTGAGTTGAACACCCTTCTCTTTACAAACTTCTTTAATTCTTAATTCCATAATCATTTATTTTTTACAAAAATACAAATTTGATATTAAAAATCAATTATTTGATTTTAATTTATGTTTTATATCAATTTTATTTTGATTGAATTGATTTTTATGTTATTTTTGTAGTAAATAACTAACATATATAATCAATTTTCAATATGAAAACATCAATTACTAAATTTAGCAACCCTTACAAAGTAAATTGTACTCCCAGTGGATGGTATTTATTCAAAATCAATTCAACAACAAATCAATATGAGAAAATTCAAGGATTTGGTGGCAGAAGCGGAGGACGAATCATGGCATTAGAACTAATGTATAAACTAAATAATTGGAATGTTCCAGCTAATGGATTTAAATAATAGAGACACTATGAATACCAAGAAAATTGTAATATATGCCAGAGTTTCTTCTACTAATGGTTCGCAGGATTATCAGCGTCAGATTGCTGACTTGACAACCTTAGCTTCATCAAATAATTATGCAGTTGAGGCAATATTTGCTGAAAAGTGTAGCGGTGCTAAGAAAAATCAGGAAAGAATAGAATTATTAAAAATGATTGATTTTGTGAAAAATAACAACATTGGAAAAGTATATGTGAGTGAAATCAGTAGATTAGGAAGAGACCCGTTGGAAGTGCTTAAAACCATTGAAATTTTAAATGAAAACAAAATATCTCTTTTCATCCAAAATTATAGTATTGAAACCTTAACTGCCAGCAAAGAAATAAATCCAATGAGTCAATTTCTTATCACCATTTTATCTGAAGTTGCCAGAATGGAGCGTAGAACAATCAGGGAGCGGATTTCTTCTGGATATTCTAATTACAGGGCTAATGGTGGAACTGTTGGGCGTAAGCAGGGTTACAAAAAACCATTGGATGAAATGAAAGAACAATATAAAGAAGAAATCAAGATGTTGGAAAAAGGCTATTCATATACTCATATCTCAAAAATTACCAATACCAACAAAAATACATTAACCAAATTGAAAAAACTATTTATTGGTGGATGATACTTTTTTATCTAAAATATAAATATCATCAGGTAAAGAGTAATCTAATACGCCATTATTATCTCTGAGCAAAGTAAGGAGTTTCCCCATATTATTAACCCCCTGAAAATAGCCATCACCAACATTGGGGTATATGTTTTCAATTTGCCTCTCAATTTGTTCTTTAGACAAGGTTTTGACTTTCTTCAAACGGCTGCGTTCTTCTTCAATTATCTTAGGTTTTAATAAGTCTTTTGCTCCCCAGAAAAAAGATGTAGTGCCTTTCTGCATGGAAGAATCTTCTAAAATTAGTTTGCCTTTCGTGGAGTTCAATAGATTAACCCATTCAGGATTTTGATTATATTTTTGCATGATACAGAACTTCATCCAATCAATATTGAATTGATTCCAGTCCTTTCTCCAAAGCTTCTTATAGTCCTTATTGCGGAATACTCGCTTCGCTTTTGTTGGGTTATTTTGTTTAACTAATTTTTCCTGAATGGATTTATCTCTAAATCCTGCTACCATATATAAAATTTCAGATGCAACAAATTCAATACCAAATAATTCTATTTTATACTCTCTGGACATATTAGAGAATGCCCCATATTCATGAGCGAGCTTCCTGAAAGTGACAACATCCTGAGAGTTGTATATTTCCCATTTGTTTAATTGTATTGTTGGTTTATTTGACCTGAATAGGTCTGATATATCAACTTTAAGGTAAGACGCTATTTTCAACAAAGTTTCATAGGTAGGATTTCCTTTTTCACTTAAAGCTTGGGTTAAACTTACTGGATGAATATTTATACCTTCAGCAACCTGTTTAAGTGAAATACCTTTTTGCTTACAAATTTCATTTATTTTAAACTCAAATCTCATCAGATGGATTATTAGTAATGTATTACTAATTTTATTTGAAACAAAGTAATATCCTAAAAAAATGATTATCCTATTTTAATCTATAAATGACTAATTTTAGGATAAGATTTTAGTTGGTTTTAATCCTATTTTAATTTAAAAGATTAGTTTAAGAAAGAAATTAATATTAACCATGTGAACATAATAATATTCAATCAATCGAAAGAAGATTACTATATATTGATTTGAAAATAGTTTCGTGATTGTCTTTAAAGATATTTTATACTATTTTTTCTAATTCGACGATTAATCCATCTAAATCATCTTTTATCCCACTAAAAACTTTAACATCATATTCTTTGTCAAGAGATAGTTCTTTTATTTCATTTTTACGCTTAGCATCAGTTAATAAAATATTAGATATTGGAAGTCCAGATGAAATTCTTGCAAAATCAATATGGTCATTAGGATTTTCTTTTTTATGACAAACAGCATTTATTGAACTTAATGAAGTCCTTATATTCAATGTAGGAATATTATTAAATCCACCATGCTTCAATTCTTTAATTAGAAGTTCAATTTCTTTCTTTGTAATTCTATGAGTATTTGTTAATTGAAATATGATTTGGTCTATCCAATGTGGGACATCACCAGAATTAAAAGGAACTCCTCTTATAATAATCCGTTTATCTCTAAGTAAATCGTTAAGGCGATTTATAAACTCAGAAACTAAAATTGATTTATGAATTGTCATAAAAGTATTTTTAGTATGAGAGTCCAGATTATCTTTTCTTGTAGACTTTCTTATCTCATTGGCAACCAAAGCGCCTTCTTCTATTTTAGTATCAAATGATTTCTTTATTGTATCAAATGATTTCAAATTTTCTTCGCAAGAAAGGATGTTTTCACTGACCTTGTCATACAAGAAAGTTTTTAAGGTTATGTTGTTTTTTCTTATTAGTGAAATCATTAATTGTGATGTAATGAATAGCTCAGATTTGAAACTATAACCACCTGATATTTTGTAAAATTCACTATCCAAAAAAAGAGCTTTATCTTTTAGTTTTTGTGAAGTCTCAAGAAAATGCTCCGATGACAAAGGGCATATTAATCTTCTTTTTGCATATCCATCTTTTATTAAATCTTTTATTCTTATCCATTCTTTAATATTAGATTCAAAGATTCCGCTGGAAGCAAACTGGTCAAGATATATTATTTTAAAATTTTCTTTATTTGAAATTTTTATCATGGTTATATGAAAAATGCTACAAGAACTGAACAGAAAGAATTATTTATTCAATTTTGATACTAAAATAATCACTGTTTCAAATGCAGAAATAATTTGTTTGTCTGTTGGAACAAAAATTTCATGGACACATTCATTTCGAGCTTCTATAAAAGATTTTGCTAATATAAAATCTGCACCTCCAATCATTTTTTTATTTTTAACCCAATTAAGTTTTGTGATAGCTGGAATAAATTCTATTTTACCTTTATCATTAATTTTACCAGGATTATATTCTTCATATATTAAATTAACTATTAACTCTATGGTGCGGAGTGTCATAATATAACATGCCACAAATAACCCATTTAGATAACACTGATAAGCTTCTTTTAAATTTTTTGAGACCTGTTCTGGATACTCTGAAAATTCTATATATAATTTTTCTTTCTTAAGTGTTTGAAGTCGTTTCTCAAACTTTTTTGTTGTAGGCTTCCACTGACTATGATATTCAACAAATTTTTGTAATTTACATTCTGTATATATCAACCTTTCTTTTAATCTATCTATATCTTTTATTTGGGTAAGAAGATTTTGTTTTTCTTTATTAATTTCATCAAACCTAACTTTACTGACTACTCTTGCCCCCACCAAAGAAGATAAAGCAATGGCTAAAGAATCTACAGTTTCTTGCTTATTCTTTTCTTCTATATTTCTAAATGATTTATTTTCTGGATTATTCATAAACATTTCTTATAAAACAAAATGCTTCTTGCTGTCTGGCAAAAGCATTTAATTATATTTACAAATTATTACTTAGTTTCAAAATTCATATACAAATTTTCTTTTCATAAAAATAACTATTAATACAATCAATCGTTATTAAATACAAGATAAATTTTTAAGATTATTGCTGAAAGTCTATTACATATTTTCTTCCGAGTTAGCAAGCCTAAGTGAACCAAAATCTGTCTTACTTCTTCTTAATGCAGAAATAGTCAAAAGGTTAACTCCAGTAGAATTATTGTTTCTAAAATATTTTCTATTTAAGTCTGCATTTTCATCCAATGTTATTTTTATATATTTCATGAAATTTTCTTCAGTCGTATGACCTGTCATTTTCATGATAGCAATAGTAGACATCCCTTTTTTATAAAGATTTGTAGCAAAAGACCTTCTTCCAGTATGATTTTTAATTAAATCATGTTTTTTGACTTTTGAAGAAATTATTTGTCCCCCTCTGTTTTTATTAACAAGTATTTCATCATCAATATTTGCAAGTTCACCAATTCTTTTCAGGTGTCTTATAGAATGCGTTTTGTCATTTGGATGAGGAAATTTCCCACCATATTTATTATATAATGAAACAACATGTCTATGCATTGGAATAATAACTTCTGTTTTTGTTTTATGGGTTAGCATAGATACTTTTTTCGTTTTCATGTTCCATACAGCTGCAGTATTTATATGTTTCAAATCAGTAAATCTAAATCCTGTCCAGCATGATAATACAAATAAATCTCTGGTGATTTCTATTTTTGATTGAGGGTCTATTTGTTTTTTTATTTCTTCATCCTGAAAATTCAATCTGAATATTTTATCAATTTCTTTTTCTGTCAGATAAATATGCTCGCTTTTAGTCCCTTTACTTTTGTATTCATGAAATGCTTTATCTGTAATTAACTCTTTCTTTTCTGCATCATTTAACCAGACTTTCATAATAGAAAAAGAAGCTACTACTGTATTGGGTGAATATTCTTTTTCTTCAAATCCCCAAAGCTCAAATTCATCTTCAAAGTCTTCATTAAATAGACTGAAATCATCTGTACTTCGCGTACTTTCCAAGAACTGTCTATATCTTTTTAAAACGGTTTTGTGATGGGTAATAGTTCCTGAATCTAAAAAAGTATTAGTATTCTTATTCCTTTTTTTAGGCATTGAATCTATATAAGTCTGAAAGAAGCTGGAAGGTGTAATTTTAGTTTTTTGTATTTCTTCTTCCTCTTTTCTTTTTTTATTTTTCAATGCCAATGATAGCCTTTTTTTGAAATCTGCAATAATGTCAAAATCAGATGTAGGATTTAGAAAAGAGTAATTATTTTGGTATATGGTTTGACATTCCTTTTCTAACCAATTTAGATGGTTATTTATTTTGGTTGCCTCTCTATTTTGTCTGTCTTTTTGTGCATTCGAGACAATACACCTTTCAAGATTTTTGTCCCACATGCAAGGAGGTATATCCATCTCTGTATAGAACTTTAACCTTTTGCCATTAATCAGAGAAACAAGGTTTATGTAAGTGGAAACGGTAGGATTTTTGGAAGTCCTTAAATAGAAATGAAAATTCTGAGCATTTTTTGCCATAGTATTATCTTATTGAAACATGGCAAAGATATAAAAACTTATTTTAGAAGAGTATTTTTGGGGTCACTTTTTGGGGTCATATTCTGAGAAATGTACAAAAAAGCCATATTTTTGGCACTAAGTAAATTAGCTTAAAATATGGCTTAAAATGCTGATTATAAATCAGGTAATATTTAACATTTGAGTGTTGAAAATGGGTGTGTTTTATTCCCATTCAATAGTTGCAGGAGGTTTAGAGCTGATATCGTAAGTAACGCGGTTTACACCTTTTACTTTATTAATAATGTCGTTCGATACTTTTGCCAGGAATTCGTAAGGAAGATGAACAAAGTCCGCAGTCATGGCATCTGTAGAAGATACTGCACGTAAGGCCACGGCATTTTCGTAAGTACGCTCATCGCCCATTACTCCGACTGATTGCACAGGAAGCAATATTACGCCTGCCTGCCAAACCTTGTCATACAAATCCCATTCGCGTAGCGCTGAAATAAAAATATCGTCGGCATCTTGCAAAACACGTACTTTTTCGGCTGTAATATCACCCAGTATGCGCACCCCTAATCCCGGTCCGGGGAATGGATGACGACCAATAAGGTGTTCCATCATATTTAGCTCGCGGCCAACGCGACGAACTTCGTCTTTGAAAAGCAAGCGTAAAGGTTCGCAAAGTTTCAGATTCATTTTTTCGGGAAGCCCACCTACATTATGATGTGATTTAATAACCGTTCCTGTAATAGAAAGTGATTCGATAATATCTGGATAAATGGTACCTTGCGCCAGCCATTTAATATCTTTTAGTTTTTGAGCTTCTTCGTCGAATACATCAATAAACCCTTTTCCTATAATTTTGCGTTTACGTTCTGGATCTGTTACTCCCGCTAATTCAGCATAAAATTTATCTTTGGCATTTATTCCAAGTACATTTAACCCTAAGTGCTCGTAATCCGCCAATACTTTTTCGAACTCATTTTTGCGAAGCAATCCATGATCCACAAAAATACAAGTCAGGTTTTTTCCGATGGCTTTATTTAATAATACAGCAGTTACCGATGAATCCACACCACCCGAAAGTCCCAATACGACTTTATCATTGCCCAATTGAGCCTTCAATTCTTTAACTGTTTCTTCGATAAACGAGGCGGGACTCCAATCTTTGGCGCATCCGCAAATAGTTAAGAAATTATCAAGCAGGCGCATTCCGATTTCGCTGTGATATACTTCGGGATGAAACTGGACGCCCCAGGTTTGTTCGCCTTTTACATGGTAAGCTGCTATTTTTACATCGGAAGTGCTGGCTATGATATTAAAATGGCCAGGTATATCGGTAATGGTATCACCATGCGACATCCATACCTGCGAGCCTTCATTTACACCTTTCAGCAAAGGATTGTTGCCATCTACATTAGTCAAGTTGGCGCGGCCATATTCGCGGGAATTGGCAGGGCCTACATTTCCTCCCGAAGTGTGAGATATAAACTGTGCCCCGTAGCAAATTCCCAGTACCGGAAATGTTCCGCGGATATGAGATAATTCCGCTTTAAAGGCTTCTTTATCGTAAACGGAATAAGGACTGCCCGAAAGAATTACGCCTTTTACTCCCGTAGTATCCGAAGGAAATTTGTTGTAAGGAACTATTTCACAATAAGTATTTAATTCTCTGACCCTGCGGCCGATTAACTGAGTGGTTTGTGAACCGAAATCAAGGATAATAATTTTTTCTTGCATGGGAAAGTGTTTGTTTTAATTGAGCACAAAAATAATCAAAATATTTTTGACAAAATAATGCCTCGCTTTGTTTTTAAAGCGAGGCATTATTTTTTATTTTATTATTTTGTGTTCAATACTTTTATAGGACTATTATTATCTACCGAAATAACATACACACCATTATTTAATCCGCTTATAATTTCGTCGCTCTGGGTGGATGTAATCTGATAAACAATGCGCCCGAATACATCATAAACAAGCAGCTTCTTTCCTGCAGGTAACCCCGATAAGTAAATAGTGCCATTGTTTACAGAAAACGAAATATTACTGGTTTTTATTTCTTCTGGAACATTGGTCATATCCAGCTCATTCAATATTTCAATAGCATCTTCGGGTTGCATGGCTACAAAATAGTCAAAAGCCTGTTTCAATTTGTTTTCCTTTTCAGTATTGTTTTTGTATTTTTTCCTGAGATCAAAATATCTGTAAATTTCGGGCAAAACTGAGGTATAGCAAGATAAACCGACATGCTGCTGAATAATATTCAAAAACGTATAACCAAATTCGCGTGTAGGTTCTATCATTGTTCCTTCGCCATAATCATTCCATGTTGCAAGTTGTATGTATGGCGGATTGTATGATTTTGCAAGTTGCAAACGGTTTTTGAGAAAATTGCCATCTAGATGATCTGCAACCGGATAAGATGAAGCGCCACCTGCCAAGTAGCAATCT
Source organism: Paludibacteraceae bacterium (assembly GCA_031555675.1). Classification (GTDB taxonomy): domain Bacteria; phylum Bacteroidota; class Bacteroidia; order Bacteroidales; family Paludibacteraceae; genus JAISJU01. Next base: position 11,906 of record JAVBUB010000135.1, read on the forward strand.
CTAAAACCTGGATGTGCCGAAGCAATATAATGAGTATAGGTATTTTTCAAATAACTGATGTTATAGGCATAATCCCCTGTCGAAGCATCTGTCCATTGAAATTCTCCATCTACATTAGGATTGGAATAATTTTCACAATGGTAGCTATGCCATATAAGAGGCATAAAGAATGGCTTTTTATTCAATGCAGAAAATATATCCGTCCATTGCGAAGGAGTAGTTATATTTCTTGGTCCGAAAGTTGTAAATAGTGGTTTCCCTTCTATTTTTATATGATTATTTAATCCAAAATAATTGTTCTGACAATACAGCAAATCATTTTTCGCATTTTGTACCATCTGGCTTGTTGCACCATTAGCCTCTGCTGTCCAGTCTTCATATACAATTGCAAATTGCAATCCTACTTCTTGTAAAACTTCTACAATTGCGTCCGCACTTTCTTTTGCCACCGGAAAATCCCACAAGTTACGGGTACCATACCAATCAATCAGAAGGCCATCTATACCTGAATACTTCATTAATAACAAATGATATTCAAGAGCTATCCTGTCTTTAGTAGAGTATGTGCCGATAAGCGGATAATAATGTGATGCTATTTGTCGTTTACCAGTTCCATCCATAATATCCGGATTTGTACTATAGCTTCCTGTATTATTCCAGTGATTCCAAAATCCGTTTGTTTCCTTATCTGCAAACCAAGGCATATAGTGCATCCAAAACTTTGTGGTAGTGTTTTTCTCACATGTGGGAGTACTACCACCGCCTTCAGCAACATAAATACCAAAAACAAAATTACCGGAATACGTTTTTGTACCGGTATACGGTTTGGTTAAATATAATAAGTCAGCTGTCGGATATTCAAACCATAATTCATTTGGTATATCATAACCAAAAAGCATGAATCCCATTTCAGAAACAGCGTTCGTATTAAATGCTTCTGTTGGAAAATATGAAGAAAATAATTCTTTCATCACAAAAGAAACAATGTAAGTATTGTTGCCGGCATAAGTAAATGCGCTTGGAATAGGACGGTTATCAACTTTTAAACTATATAATGGACTTTCTTCATCATCACTCATCCATGCGTGCAAGCCTAAGTTACGATTCGAATCTTCTTGCAACCATAAAAATAAAGGATCATCCGCAGAAAACTTAACTCCGATGGTTGCTACTTCATCAACTTCATAAAAAGCCGGTTGATTGGTTACAAAACTGTTTGTTTGCCTGTTGTAGCAAATAGCTGCTCCACCGCTTCCGTCTGTTAACGCAGGATTTTCAAGCGCAGCATTCATCGTTCCTGTTGCACTCAAACTCATTATGATTAATGAGAAGATTGTTTTTTTGAAATGTTTTTTCACGATAGTTCGTTAGGTTTATTTGTTTGTCTGCTTGTAATTCATTAAAATAACTTGGAGCTTACCACATCAACACAACCCTGAAATACATGGTACCCGGAGCTGTTGGATAATTGAAATCGGAGTTGGTTACGTAAAATGTTACATAACCGTCTTTGGTAAAGTCATAGTCTATGGTTTCTGTCCAAACATTTCCATAGTTATCCTCGTTGTGGCGGGTATAAGGAAGTACTTGTTGCGCGTTGCTCGATATATAACGGTATGCCAAAAGAGTTCCCGAATTAAAAATGGGAGTTAAGTCGTCAATATCTATCGCGTAAAAATAGAATGTATTTCCGTGTTCATCATAATCAGTTTGCCAGTCGAGGTCGCGAACCGTGCAATCTATGGTTTCCCAGTTGGCGTAGGCGTCACTTCCGGCAGGTCCCGGAGGACCCATAGGCCCTCTGGGGCCTTCGCAGGAACTCAATAGAGTCCCTGCAACTAAAATAATCAATAAAATTCCTTTTTTCATTACATTGAGATTTTTTAATAAACGTGTAATATGTGTTTTTATTATTTTGTCTTATTGCTTTTAGGCGGACAGATAAGTAAACGGTTAAATAAAACAGGGCATCTGATACAAAGTTCACTCGCTATTCCATTGATGAATGCCGGATTACTGAAAGCCAATTCCCGTACAAGCCGGAATGCCTCTTTATCATATAAACTGTTGGCGTTTTTGATAATCGAAATGCCCGTTACCTTGCCTTTGTTTGTAATGGTAAATTCTACAATTACTTTTTGTGGAACAAGGGTAGTGTCGTTGCAAAGATCAGGATAGTGTGAAAACATGCGCTTATGCATATATTCCGGCAGGTTGTTTTCTCCGGTGGCAATACATGGAGCAATATATCCATAAGCGGGATCATCATATAAGAATAGTTCCAGTTTTTGCGGCAATGAATCTTCCGGACATGGTAAGTTAGAATAAACCAGTTGAAAATTGTAATCGATAGTATCGGTTTTTTCAAAATTTTTCTTTAACCAGATTCCATAAGGTTCCTGGTCTTTGAAAATTTCACGGTTTATTATTTCCTTAGAGTTGAGGTCTATAATCTCAGTCTCGGATCTCCCGTCCTGATAAGTAGTAATGCTTTTAGAATAGCTTGCATCTTTCTTCGGAACTTCTTCGGTAAAAGAACAATTCCAGTAAGAAACCTCTTTTTCTTTCCCCGTCAGGGGAAAAATAGTTGAAGCTATCAGTATAATGATAAATAATTTTTGCACCATTATTTAGTTTGTTGATACAAAAATAATTAAAAGATCAGAGTATACAAGTGAAACAGAAGGAAAGATGTTTATTCAAGCACTCCCAATCCTTGGCGTGTAATAACAGGCTCATCGCCGGTACAATCTACAATGGTGGAAGGATCAATGTTGCCATATCCGCCATCTATTACAATATCCACCACGTTCCTGTATTTTTCATGAATCAATTCCGGGTCGGAAAAATACTCGATCACATCTTCGTCGGTAGTGCGTATAGAAGTAGTCATCATCGGGTGCCCGAGTTCTTTTACCAGTTCCCTGATGATATTGTTGTCGGGAATACGAATACCCACTGTTTTTTTATTTTTAAACATCCGGGGAAGATTGGAACTTCCGTTTAAAATGAAAGTGAAAGGTCCAGGCAGATTATGTTTCATTAATTTGAACGTTTGATTGTCTACCTTTGCAAATTCGCTTAATTGGCTTAAGTCGTAGCAAATAAAAGATAATGTATTTTTTTCAGGAGATAACCCTTTTATTTTGCAGACTTTTTCAACAGCTTTTACATTAAATATATCACATCCCAATCCATAAATAGTATCTGTTGGAAAAATAACAATACCACCATTTCTCACAATTTCAGCAATTCGCTGAATGTCCCGTGAATTTGGATTTTCAGGATAAATCTTAAGTAACATTTCTTCTTTATTCTCTACTTGGTAAAAAACTAAATTGCGGATTCTTTTAGATACAATAAACGTGAACTGAAAGAATCCGCAAAGTTATATTATTTTTTATTTATCCGTATATAATTTTTCCGTTTTTATCCGTATAATTTTCAGTAAGTCCTTTGGTGTATTGCTCCATAGCACGCAAGCTCATACCCATGCTAGAGAAACCTCCATCGTGAAATAAGTTTTGCATGGTAATTTTTCGGGTTAAATCGCTGAACATCACGATGCAGAAATCGGCACATTCTTCGGCAGAAGCATTCCCAAGCGGCGACATGCGTTCTGCAAAATCATATAGTTGATCAATCCCTTTTACGCCACTTCCGGCGGTTGTCATCGTTGGAGATTGTGAAATAGTATTGATACGTACATTTTTTTCTCTACCATAAATGTATCCGAAGCTGCGAGCGATAGACTCCAATAAGGACTTTGCATCCGCCATATCGTTGTAACCGTAAATGGTACGTTGCGCGGCCATATACGAAAGTGCTACAATAGAACCGCATTCATTGATGGCATCCATTTTTTTTGCCACTTGTATCATTTTATGAAAAGAAATGGCAGAAACATCTAATGTAGTGTTTAGCATACCATAATCAAGATCATCGTATGTTTTTTTCTTTCTAACGTTTGGAGACATTCCGATAGAATGAAGAACGAAATCTATTTTTCCGCCTAGTATTTCCATCGATTTTTCGAAAAACATTTCAAAATCTTCTACATTGGTAGCATCGGAAGCAATCACTTCCGCATTTAGTTTTTTACCTAATTCGTTTGTGGTACCCATACGTACAGCCATGGGAGTGTTCGATAGTGTAATAACAGCACCTTCTTCAACAGCTCTTTCGGCTACTTTCCAGGCAATAGACATATCGTTTAATGCTCCGAAAATAATACCACGTTTTCCAGCTAATAAATTATTTGACATGATTTTAATGTTTATATAGTTTGAAAATCGCACAAAAATACAAAAAATGTGCAATGCGAGTAAAGTTTTAGAGGAAAAATTTATTTATTCCAAATATTCCAGGCTGCCAATGCCTGTCCATGAAGCATATCGAGCCCATTCTTGATTGTTGCACCTTGTGCTTTGCCTTTTTGCAAAAACAAGGTTTTCTTGGGATTGTAGATTAAATCGTAAAGTAAATGTTTTGCAGAAATTGTCTGATAAGGAATATCAGGACATTCATCTGTATGCGGAAAAGTACCGACAGGACTGGTATTAATAATAACAGGATAGGTTTTGATTATATCTTCATGTAAGTCAACGTAGGTAAATTGCCCGTCAGCCGGCGTACGTGAAACAAATTTATATTCGATGCCTAGTTTTTGCAGTACAAAAGCAACTCCTTTTGAGGCGCCTCCTGTTCCCAAAATTAATGCTTTGTTATGATGAGGTTTTAGTAAAGGACACAATGAATTTTCAAAACCAACGACATCCGAATTGTAACCTTTAAGTATCATTCCTTGTGTTGTTCGAATAAACTTAATGACATTTACCGCTCCAATTTTTTGAGCAATCTCGTCCAATTCACTCAAAAAAGGAATGATTTTTTCTTTATAGGGAATCGTTACATTTAATCCGCAAAGGGTTGGTTCTTTTTTTAATAATCCCGGAAAAGAATCAATATTTTCGAGTGGAAATAATTTGTATTGGGCATCAATTTTTTCTGCGGCAAATTTCTCTGAAAAAAACTTTTCAGAGAAAGAATGCCCGAGAGGGTAACCGATTAATCCGTATAGTTTCATTTCCTTTCCTTTTTGATGGGGATAAAAGTTTATTCCAAAAAGTCTAATAACGTATCGCCGCGTAGTCCCAACCGGAGCGTTTCCAACGCGATAACTTCGTTGGTCGGAATATTGCCTAAATTTACATTGGAACCAAAATTTTTGATAAACCAGGCTTGTTGTGATTTCAACGGAGCTTCCCATAAAATTTGCTCCATTTTAATTTCGGCTTTAATCTCATCTATCAGTTCAATGTTAGCCGACCCGTTTTTATTATAGATGCCGATATTGCCGCTTTCGCGCGCTTCTGCAATAACTTTCCAGGCACCACTTTCCAGTTCGGTGCGCATCATATGAACCCACTCGTTGTTGGTAATAATTCTACCTTCAAGTTTAGACCCAACTTCTGATAATACAGTAAAATCTTGAGCCAACATTCTAATGTAGTTACATTTGTCATCAAAATTCATTTCCATCGTGCCATCCGATACTTCTACTACTTCCAGACCTAACTCTGAAACAAAGCGGCGGTATTCGTCAAACATGCCACGCAAAATAAAAGCTTCGAAAAGTGTTCCGCCCAAATAAGGTTTGATATTGGATGATTGGTATAATTTGATTTTCTCTTTTAAGTTTTTCGTAATCAGAGAAGTTCCAAATCCAAGTTTTACCAGGTCAATAAATTCTTCGGAAGAACAAATCATGTTTTCGGCTTCGTTTAAACAAAGACCTTTGTCCATTACCATTGTTAATCCGTAATCTCTACTCTTATCAGGACGATAAGGTATTTGGGGCAGTTCGAAATTTAAGTTCATATGTATTTTGATTTGGATGCAAATTACGTGAATTATGAGAAGTTTCGCAAGTGTTTTTCAATAAAAAAATCCCACAAAACTGCCAATATTACAAAAAATTGCGACGTTGGTAACTTGTGGGTATAGTGTTTGAATTATATCAAATCAATAGCTTCCGGACATATCTCCAGAAAGAGATTATATGCGTTTGAATCTTTCAACAACGCATCTTCCAGATAGAATATCGCATAGCTGAAATCTTCCAGCTTATAATAATTTACCGCCAGAAAGAAAGACAAACCATCCGTATCTTTATCAATAACCAGTGCTTTTAAAAAGTATTCCAGCGATTGCTTATAATCGCTGTTGTCAAAATATAAATTACCGATAGCCACCAGGGTGTCAGGCTGTTCTTTGTCTAACTTTAAAGCTTCTTCGTAGGCGGAAATGGCCTTGTCTGTCATTTCAAGGTTTACGTAAGCTTCGGCCAGGTAAACCCAAAGTTCACTGGTTCCCGGTTTCATATCTATGGCTTTTTGTATATAAACAATGCTTTCAGCAAACATTTCCGTTTCGAGCAAGCAGATACCTATTCCTGTGTAAGCATCAATATTAGTATCGTCTATTGCCAATACCTGTTTATAGCTGTTTATGGCAGAATCAAACATTTCCAGCTTTTCGTAACACTCGCCAATGTAAGTAAGTGGTGCATCTTTGTAGCTGGTTAGTCCCATGTAATATTCATAAGCTTCTATGGCTTTTGCATAACTCTCATTCTGGAAATACGCATGTCCTTTTTGTAACCAGGCCATCATATCCTTGTCATCTATGGTAGTGGCGAAGTCAAATGCCTCAATGGCATGGTCATAATCTTCATTCAGAAAATATAGCTGCCCTATGTTAAACCAAGCTTCTGCAGAATACGGGTCTATGTTTATGATTTTATTATAAACATCAATGGCCTTGTCATGGTCGTCTTTTTGTTTGTAGTTAAACGCCAGTTCAAAAAGCAAATCAATATTCTTCGGATTAATTTTATACCCGTCAAGCAGGTACTTCATGCTTGTGTCAAAGTGCATCGCGTTTAAAAACACATAAGCAATATCAAGGCACGTTTGATCTTTATTTCCCGATTCAAGTTCCAACATTTTGTCGAAAATAATCTCGGCCTCTTCCAGTCTGGATAGTTTAGCCAAAATATTTCCCTGCAAAAATAAATTGTCGGGTTCCGAACTTTCGATTTTATTTGTTTTTTCGATAATTTTCAATGCTTCTTCCAGTTTTCCCAGCGAAGCATATAGTTTAGCTCTGCGTACTTGAATGGGAGTGCTTCCGGGGTGAAGTCTGAGCCCAAGGTCTATGGCATTTGATGATTCCGTAGAACGGCCTTTTTGAAGGTAATAATCAATAATGATTTCTAATTCATCGACATCGAAATACTTTGCTTTGTTGTTTGATGTTGATTCTTCGTATCGAATCACAATGTCATTAGAGTCGTCTTCCGCAGAGATATTATTGTAAGGAAAATTTCTCATAGCGCGTTTTGTAAAGTTAAACAAAGATAGTCATTTTTTTTGAGATAATAAACCTTTACGCCCGAAACTATTTAACAGACCGGAAGACTTTAATTGTTACACATATATTCAAACGTCATTATGTCGCTTCCCAAATAAATTTTTGTCAAAAATGGCACAAATATTAATTGGCATTTTTTTTGATATAAAAAGGGAATATTTGAAACTTTTTTTCTGTATGCTCGTTAATTTTAAAACAACAATAAACTAATTAAAAAGATAAATATCATGCAAAAAGGTAACATTGGGGTAACATCCGACAACATTTTTCCCATTATTAAGAAGTTCTTATACAGCGATCATGAGATCTTTCTCCGTGAAATCGTTTCAAATGCGGTAGATGCTACCCAAAAGCTCAAAACGCTGTCTTCGGTAGGCGAGTTTAAAGGCGAAATGGGAGATCTTACCATTCATATTTCTATTGATAAAGAAGCCGGTACACTAACCGTTTCCGACAAAGGAATCGGTATGACCGAAGAAGAAATAAACAAGTATATCAATCAGATCGCTTTTTCGGGTGCCGAAGAATTTGTACAGAAATACAAAGACAACGTGCAAGCTATTATCGGACACTTCGGGCTTGGTTTTTATTCTACCTTTATGGTATCTAAAAAAGTTGAAATCAGAACCCTGTCTTTTAAAGAAGGAGCCAAGGCCGTTCAATGGTCATGCAAAGGCGATCCTGAGTTTGAAATGACGGAGATTGATAAACAAGAAAGAGGAACGGATATTGTTTTGTATATTGATGATGAAAACCAAGAGTTTTTGGAAGAAAGCAAAATAAATGACCTGCTCCGTAAATATTGTAAATTCCTACCTGTTTCTATCGCATTCGGTAAAGAAAAAGAATGGAAAGATGGCAAAGAGGTTGAAACCGGAAAGGACAACATTATTAATAATACCGAGCCGGCCTGGACTAAAAAACCTTCGGAATTGACTGAAGCCGATTATGATAATTTTTATAATGAGCTTTATCCGATGAGCGAAAAGCCGTTGTTTCATATTCATTTGAATGTGGATTATCCGTTTAACCTTACCGGAGTTTTGTATTTCCCCAAAATCAAAAACAACATTGAAGTTCAACGGAACAAAATACAACTATACTCTAATCAGGTTTTTGTAACCGATTCTGTAGAAGGTATTGTGCCCGAATATCTGACATTATTACACGGTGTTCTTGATTCGCCGGATATTCCGTTGAACGTATCGCGGAGTTATTTGCAAAGCGATAGCAATGTAAAGAAAATTTCGGCTCATATTACCAAAAAAGTGGCCGACCGCTTATCTGATATTTTTAAGGAAGACCGGTCTAAATTCGAAGAAAAATGGGATAGTCTTAAGTTATTCATTCAATATGGTATGCTGAGTGATGAAAAGTTCTACGAACGCGCCGAAAAAATTACCATGCTGAAAAACGTAGACAGTAAATATTTTACTTTCGAAGAATATAAAGCGCTCATCGACGCCAACCAAACCGATATGGATGGTAATCTGATTTATTTGTATGCCACCAATTCCGAAGAACAATTTGCTTATATTGAAAGGGCAAAAGTTAAAGGTTATGATGTGTTGTTAATGGACGGACAGTTGGATGTACATGTTATCAGTCAGTTGGAGCAGAAAAACGAAAAATCGCGCTTTGTTCGTGTAGATAGCGATGTGATTGAAAAGATTATCCGCAAAGATGACGGAAAATCACATTCTCTTACCGTAGAGCAACAAGATGAATTGACTGCTATTTTCCATTCTCAACTTCCCAAAACAGATAAAGCCGAATTTACCGTAACACTCGAAAGCATGAGCGGTTCGGAACCTGTTATCATTACTCAAAATGAATTTATGCGCCGTATGAAAGACATGTCGGCTATGTATGGAAATTCCGGTATGATGGGCTTCTACGGACAAATGCCCGATTCTTACAATTTGGTGGTAAATCCTTCTCACCCGTTGGTAGAAAATATTTTGAAAGATGAGGAAAAATCATGTTCGGCAAAAATTTCTCCGGTTAATACAGAAATAGACGCAAAAGAATCACGTCGTGATGAACTTAATAAATCTCATGAAGGTAAAAAAACGGAAGAAATTCCGACAGCAGAAAAAGAAGAATTAGATTCATTGCAAAAACAACTAGATGAATTAAAAACTTCAAAAAATAATATTATTTCGGCTTATGCTTCCGGAAATAAACAAGTTCGCCAGTTAATAGATCTGGCTTTACTTGCCAATAATATGTTAAGAGGAGAATCTCTAAACGATTTTGTAAAAAGAAGCATAGAGTTATTGTAGTTTTTATTTTGATTCTCAACTAAAAGAGGTTGCTCAGAAATGAGCAACCTTTATTTTTGGTATAATGTTATTTTTATGCTTCGACGAATATTTCTATATTATATGAGTTTACCATGGTTAGTTTTTACTCGTTATTAAAAATTGGGTTAGATGTTTTTCCCGATATTTTTTGTAACTTTACACCATTTTTATATCAAGAAAATTTTTATTGATTTTTATTTATGAGTACAGAAGACACCATAAACGAAGAAGAAAATCCGGAATACGAAGAAGTGAAGCCCGGAGAAACTGAAGATACTACCGAAGGACATTCCGATTACAAGCTGCCTGATGTAAATGATGAAAACATTAAACATCAGCTTACGGGAATGTACCAAAGCTGGTTTTTAGATTACGCTTCGTATGTTATTCTGGAACGTGCCGTTCCGCATATTAACGATGGATTAAAGCCTGTTCAGCGACGTATTCTGCACTCAATGAGGCGGCTCGATGACGGTCGTTATAACAAGGTGGCCAATATTGTGGGACACACCATGCAGTTTCACCCCCATGGCGATGCCTCTATCGGAGGAGCGTTGGTACAGTTGGGACAAAATGATTTGCTGGTAGATTGTCAGGGAAACTGGGGAAATATTCTTACCGGTGACAGTGCCGCGGCTCCGCGTTATATCGAAGCCCGCCTGTCCAAGTTTGCCCTCGATGTCGTTTTCAATCCCAAAACCACCGAATGGCAATTGTCTTATGACGGTAGAAATAAAGAACCCATCACACTTCCCGTTAAATACCCTTTGCTCTTGGCACAAGGCGTGGAAGGTATAGCGGTAGGATTGGCTACCAAAGTATTACCACATAACTTTGTCGAATTACTTGATGCTTCGGTGGCATATCTCCGTGGCGAAGAGTTTGTGCTGTACCCCGATTTTCAAACCGGCGGCTCTATTGATGTAGCCCGCTACAACGACGGAGAAAGGGGAGGCAGCGTAAAAGTCCGCGCCAAAATAAACAAACTGGATAACAAGACGCTTGTTATTAGCGAAATTCCTTACAGTAAAACGACATCTTCTATTATAGAATCCATTCTCAAAGCCAACGATAAAGGTAAAATCAAGATTAAGAAAGTTGATGATAATACCGCCGCCAATGTTGAAATATTGGTACATCTTATTCCGGGAACTTCTTCTGATAAGACTATTGACGCCTTGTATGCCTTTACGGAATGCGAAATCAGCATTTCACCCAATTGTTGCGTTATTCAGGGTAAGAAACCCCGTTTCATGAGTGTGAGCGAACTGTTACGCAACTCTACTGACGAAACGTTAAAGCTACTGCAACTCGAACTCGAAATCCAAAGAAGAGAATTATTGGAACAACTTTTCTTTATCTCGTTGGAAAAAATATTTATCGAGAACCGCATTTATAAAGATAAACAATTTGAAGAAAGTACCACGCAAGATGCTGTTGTATTGCACATCGATACTCGCCTGGAACCCTTCAAAAAAGATTTTATCCGCGAAGTAATCCGCGAAGATATTTTGAGACTGCTCGAAATAAAGATGATGCGGATTACCAAGTTCGATTCCGACAAGGCCAATGATACCATGATGGCTATTAAAAAGAAAGTGGAGGAAATTGATTACAATCTTAATCATATCGTCGATTATACCATTGCATGGTTCGAAGGCCTCAAAAACAAATACGGAAAAGGAAAAGAACGGTTGACGGAAATTCGTAATTTCGAAACCATTGTGGCTACCAAAGTAGTAGAAGCCAACGAAAAACTTTACATTAACAGGGAGGAAGGATTTATCGGAACAGGTCTTAAAAAAGACGAGTTTGTATGCAACTGCTCCAACATGGATGATGTAATTGTATTCTCTAAAGACGGAAAATACAAGATTATGAAAGTAGGGGATAAAGTACACGTAGGCAAAAATGTACTTTATGTCAATGTATTTAAGAAGAACGATAACCGTACTATTTATAATGTGGTTTACCGCGATGGCAAAGAAGGGGCTTTTTATGTGAAAAGATTTGCCGTAAGTGGTGTTACACGCGAAAAGGAATATGATGTAACACAAGGTAAACCAAACTCTAAAATCATGTATTTTACGGCTAATCCAAACGGAGAAGCCGAAATTATACGCATTATATTGAAACCGAAATTGCGTCTTAAAAATCTGAATGTAGACAAGGATTTTAGTGAAATAGCGATCAAAGGACGGCAATCTATGGGTAATTTGCTTACCAAAAATGATATCCACAAAATAAGCCTGAAACAAAAAGGAGGTTCTACCTTGGGCGGCCGACAGGTGTATTTTGACCATGATGTGTTGCGGTTGAATTATGATAAACGCGGCGAATATCTGGGAGAATTCCAAAGCGATGACCAAATTCTGGTCATTACCAAGAAAGGCGATTTTTATACCTGTAACTTTGACTTAACGAACCATTTCGAAGATGATATGTTGCGGATTGAGAAATTTAACGCGAATAAAATTTGGTCGGTAGCGTTGTTTGATGCCGAGCAAGGATTCCATTATATCAAGCGTTTCCAATTCGAACCTTCTGTCAAACGAATGAGTTTCCTTGGAGAAAATGGCGGCTCGGAATTGAAACTGATTTCAGACGTTTATTATCCTCGCTTTAATGTTGAGTTTGGCGGTAATGACAGTTTCCGCGAGCCACAAATTATTGACGTAGACGAATTTATCGGTGTAAAAAGCTATAAAGCCAAAGGCAAACGCATCAGCAATTGGGAAGTAGGAAATATAACCGAATTGGAACCAATCCGTTTTCCTGAACCCGAACCGGAAGAAGAAACCGCTTCAAATGAGGAAGAAGAGCCGGAGAATAACGAACCGGAAGATAACGGCAACAACGCAGAGCCCGATAACAAAACCGAGGACAAAAAGCCTTGGGGAAGCGATACGGGAACGCAGATGAGCTTGTTTTGAATTAATAGAACGCAAATTATGCGAATTACGCAAATTTTTCATTTATAGAAAATGTAAGTGTAAGGTATTTTAATTTGCGTAATTCGTATAATTTGCGTTCAAATTTTACAACCATGATAAAAAACAATATACTCGAAACCATAGGAAATACGCCGCTTGTACGCATTAACAACCTGTGCCCCAATAAAAATGTGAATATTTATGCCAAGCTGGAAGGATTTAACCCTACCGGAAGCATCAAAGACCGCATTGCCATTCAGATGATTGAAACGGCAGAAAAAGAAGGCTGGCTTACGCCGGGGAAAATTATTCTGGAACCCACTTCGGGCAACACCGGGATAGGACTTGCCATTGCCGGTATTGTAAAAGGTTACCAAGTAGAAATTGTGATGAGCGAAGCCGTTTCTATCGAACGTCGTAAAATTATTTGTTCCTATGGCGGAAAAATCATCCTCACACCAGCCAGCGAAGGAACAGACGGCGCTATCAGGAAAGCCCGCAAAATGCTCGAAGATAATCCTGATAAATACTTCATGCCCGACCAGTTTACCAATCATAATAATTTCTTGGCGCACTACGAAAATACAGCCCGCGAAATTTGGGAAGATACACAGGGTAATATCGATTATTTGGTGTGTGCCATCGGCACTTCGGGTACCATCATGGGATTATCCAAATTCCTTAAAAAACAAAAATCTGATATTAAAGTGGTTTGCGCGCATCCCATTAAAGGGCATTATATTCAGGGATTGAAAAATATGGAAGAAGCCATTGTACCTGCTATTTACGATCCGTCTAAAATAGACAAGCACATTATGGTAGAAAGCGAAGAAGCCATTGCTATGGCTCGCCAAATTATTGTCAAAGAAGGTATTTTTGCCGGAATGAGCAGCGGAGCTGCCATGCTTGCCGCCATAAAAACTGCCGAAAACATAGAATCGGGCAATATCGTGGTGGTTTTTCCAGATAGGGCGGAGAAGTATTTGAGTACCGTGATGTTTGAAAATCTGGAATGTTGAGTAATATCAGTCCTTCGGGCTTTAATACAATAATTTATGAGTGAATTTAAAAACAACATCGAAATTCAAGTTCGTTTCAATGATATAGATATGTTGGGACACGTTTCCAACACCGTTTACCTTAACTATTTCGACACAGGTAAAAGTTCTTATATGAACGAAGTAATCAGGGATTATGATTTTACCACCGAAGCCATGGTAGAGGCATCCGTAAAAATCGATTTCCTTGAACCAATTTTTATGAATGCCAAAATACGTGTATTAACACGCATTTCGCACCTGGGTAATAAAAGCTTTACTTTTGAACATCAGTTAGTGGATGAAAAAAATAAAATATATGCCCAATGTACAGCCATTATGGTCTGCTTTAACCCGAAAAAACAAGAATCTATTCTGATTCCCGAAAGCTGGCGCGAAAAAATAAGAAATTACGAGGGATTTACAGAATAAAAAACAATATATTACGTTGTTATAGCGATAATCTGTAATTCATGGGGTAACTTGAAGTTACCCCATGGGTATGCTTATGACTCTGCTTAAATTTAATTTGAATGAAAATAAAACACATATTAATTCTTCTTTTTGGTCTTTTCTCATTAAGTGCCCATTCGCAGGTATTAATCACTTTTAGCGGAAAGGTTAAAGATAAATCGTCGGGCGAAGAATTAACCGGGGTAGGTGTGGTAATAGAAAACGGCAAAGCCGGAACGGTAACCGATGGGCAGGGTAATTATTCTATGGAGTTGAAACCCGGAACCTATGATGTTACCTTTTCTTATTTGGGATACGAACTGCAAATATTTAAAGATCTAGTACTGAACGAAAATAAACGGCTAAACGTTCAACTCATTACCTCTCAAACCATATTGGACGAAATAGAAATTTCGGGCAGAAAGCAAGACGCGAATGTTACCGACCTGGCCATGAGTGTACAGAGTATTCCGATTGCTACCATCCGCAAAATGCCCGCATTGATGGGCGAAGTAGATGTGATTAAATCCATACAATTGCTGCCTGGCGTACAAGCTGCTGCCGAAGGCTCTTCCGGATTTAGCGTACGTGGCGGGGGAACCGACCAGAATCTTATCTTGTTTGATAACGCTACTATTTACAACGCTTCTCATCTGATGGGATTTTTCTCCGTTTTTAACAACGATGTGGTAGAAGATGCTACGCTTTATAAAGGAGATATACCAGCCATTTACGGCGGACGTTTATCTTCTGTGCTTGATGTGGCAACGCGCACTCCGAATACCCAGAAATTTAAAGGTTCCGGAGGAATCGGGCTCATATCCAGCCGCCTAGAACTGGAAACTCCCATTATTAAGGATAAATTATCTGTGATGGCTGCGGGGCGGAGAACTTATGCCGATTTGTTCTTGCCTTTGGCCTCCAATGAGCATGTTAGGAATAATACCCTTTATTTTTACGACCTGAATGCCAAACTGTATTATAATATCAATGAAAACAACAGGGTATATGCTTCCGGTTATTTCGGGAGAGATAAATTCGGAACCAGCATCGCGGGTATGACTTTTGGCAATGCTTCGGCTACCGCACATTGGAATCATATTTTTACCAAGACATTTTTTATGAATACATCATTTGTATTCTCTCAATATGCCTATGGAATGGATGTTGCCTTAAACGATCTAGGCATGGAATGGACATCTAAAATAGAAGATTATACCGGTAAACTCGATTTCGTAAAATTAATCAATACCAATAATACTTTGCGTTTCGGACTTGGTTCTACTTATCATTATATCAGACCGGGAGATATAAAGAATACCGGAGAAATGGCTGTTATCAATAACACAGAGCTGGCGCCCAAGCATGCATTAGAAAGTAATGTTTACATATCTAATGAGCAAAAGATTGGAAAAAGACTTGCAATAAAATATGGCGTAAGAGGGTCGATGTTCCAGAATATAGGCGAAGAACTAATTTACTCTTATGATAATGATTTTAATAAAACAGATTCTACCCTTTATGGCAAAGGAAAATTTTTCAATACTTATTATGGTATTGAACCGAGAGCAGGACTGGTGTTTGTAATGCCTTCTATTAATAGCTCAATAAAAGCTGCTTATTCGCATACCATTCAGAATATGATTCTAGGTTCTAACTCCAACGGCGGAATGCCTCTGGATGTATGGTTTCCTGTGAATCCCAATATTAAACCGGAACAGAGCGACCAATATACCATTGGCTTCTTTAAAAACTTTTTTGATAATAAGCTCGAAACTTCGGTAGAAGTATATTATAAAACCATTTCGAATCTGATAGATTTTAAAGACAATCCTACTTTAATAGGTAATGCTTATCTCGAAACGGAAATTTATACAGGCAAAGGACGCTCATACGGAATCGAAATACTGCTGAGGAAAAATGTAGGTAAAATATCAGGATGGATTTCCTATACCTATTCCCATTCTTTCCGCACAGTTCCGGAGATAAATTATGGAAAGGAATACCGTTCGCCTTTTGACCGTCCGAATAACTTTGTGGCTGTGTTGAGCTATGATATCACGCCAAGGATTAATGTGTCGGCTAACTGGATTTATAATACAGGCCAGCCGGTTACCTATCCTGATGGTAAAATGTCTTATGGTAATGTGCTTATCCCTGTTTATTCCGGAGAAAGAAATACGTATCGTTATCCGGACTATCACCGGCTTGATTTATCGGCGACATTTAAAGGAAAAGAACACCGCCGTTTGCCTTGGCGCGGCGAATGGAATATTTCTGTTTACAACGCTTATGGGCGCAAAAATACATGGGCCATCATGTTTGTAGAAGAATCGGATAATCCCGGTACTATGCAAACCCAAATGGTATATCTCTTTTCTATAGTGCCGTCTGTAACGTATAATTTTTATTTTTAAAGTATAATATGAAAATGAAAATATTAAACAATATATTACACAAATTTATAAGGAGAATATTATTATTGCTCTTATTGCCGTTTTTAGCTACATCATGTGTAGAGGATGTAGTACTGCCATTAGAAGATGGCCCTACATTGCTTGTTGTAGAAGGAAGTTTGACTACTAAACCAGGAGCTCACCAGGTAAAATTGAGCTTATCCAGCAATTATTACGATCAGGCAGCGCCTGTTATGGTTATAGGAGCAACGGTAAGTATAACCGATGGACAAACAGTTTGGCAGCTGACAGAAACATTGCAGCCCGGAGTATATGAAACGGCTCCCACGTTTTTTGCAGAACCGGGGAAAACATATCACTTAGATATTTATAATGTTGATTTTGACGGATCGGAAGAGCATTATTGGACAGAAGCTTCCTGTTATAAAATTAATCCTTTGGACTCAATTAAGATAATGAACCAGAAGAGTATGTTCGGGAGAGAATATCTGGCAGTATTTGTATATATGCAAGATGATCCGGCTGTCGATAACTATTATATGGGAACCCTTTTTATTAATGACAAGCTCGTTACCGATTCTATTAATGAATGTTTCTTTATTGATGATGCTATGTTTAACGGAAACTATATTGCAGGCAGCATGCCGATCTTCTCACTTGGCAAGCCTGGCGACGAAAATGCGGACGAAGACCGCATTGTATATCCCGGAGATAAAGTAGCGACTGATGTATATGGCATATCTAAAGATTATTATGGATTTATAGGCGACATTCGTAGCGCAGGAAGTGGAAACCCATTTATGGGGCCACCAGCCAATTCGCGTACCAATATTTACCCCAAAGGAAAAGCATGTGGATATTTTTATGTCTCGGATATTCACCACGCAACTACTATTTATGAGCCCGAGTAAGTGAGGGTATATCAAGAGTCATATTGGTATACAGAAAAAACGGAAAAAACGGAAAATCTCAACTATGTGGCTTTATAAAATATTGATATTCGCCATTACCCATAATAATGTTGCTTGTTAAACAGTGTTATTCTGTCTAATTTGTGTATTCAGCCTGCTATTGAACCGCCTTTGAAACACCCCCCATTTAAGGCGTTGATATTATTTTATAGTAAGAAGCTATAGCCAGTTTATTATTCAGGTACGATTGAATAAGATTGGTATAGGCCTGCAACCATGATAATTGAGCCGCCTGCACATCCAGTACCGCTGTTTTACCTTCTTCATAGCTAAATGTATGCAGATCTAAACTTTGTTGTGCCAAATCCAGATTTTCTTTTGAAATATTGATCTGTTTCTTTGTTTCTTCCATATTATTCAAGGCCATGTTCAGATCCTTTTTAATTTCATCGGCTATCAGGCTCTGATTCAATTCTTTGATAACCATCATGGATTTATTGCGCTTCTGGTTATAACCGCCTTTGCCCCACTGAAAAACAGGCACGCTGATGCTTGCAAAAACCCGTGGGCTCCAAATCGCATCATTATTCAGATTGAGCAAAAGAGTACCATAGTCAATGCTTCCGCCGATATAAGCTTTGGGTAAAAACTCGCTCTGATCTATCCGTCCCTTTTGTTTTTGTAAATCAATTTCCTTTGTTTTGACCAGATAGTCCGGCCGCCTTTGCAATACATCTTCATAAGAAAGAGGTTCAATTGCTGCCGCTAACGTCGATAATGAATCGGTTAGAAGCAGTGCGTCCTGTGGGGAAGCGCCCATCAACACATTCAGCAAAACACAGTTGTTGGTAAAAGACTGTTGAGCCCTCGATACCTGGTAATCGGCATCCTTCAGGCTTGTTTCCACTTTCAGAAGATCCATTTTGCTGATTAGTCCGTCGCTATAACGCGTTTTAACGATATGATATAAACTGTTGAGGATATTCCGGTACCGGATGGCCGTGTTCCAATACGTTTTACTGGCCGAAGCGTTCCAATAACTATATTCTGCGGTGTAGGATATATTATCGACAGAAAGTTTTTCCATCAGATTGGCAATGTCCAACTCAATTTTTGCCGAATGGTACGATGCCGATAGCTTACCTCCCGTGTAAAGATTCTGGGTCAACTGTCCTCCGGCGCTCCAGTTAGGAGGCATTAATTCAATATCCAAACCTGCCAGCGAAAGTACCGGAGGATTAAAGTCATAACTATAAGACGCCTTGGCGTCTATTTGAGGAAAATAAACCGTTTTAATTTCGCGCGAAGCATCTTTGACCGCCTGTATTGTTTGTTGCGCTATTTTAATATCCTGATTATAAGACAATACCTTAGCTTTGTAATCATCCAGCGATAATTCCGTTTGAGCTTGCAGCAAACCGCAGGCATTACATATCAGCAAACCATTCAGCAAACCATATAAAATTAATCGTTTCATATTTTTATTTAGTTCAATAATCTCAATGGTTCTCTGTGTAACTAAAATATTGCATAGAGTAGACATAGAGATTCACAGAGTTAATTTTTATTTTTCCAACGCAAAGGTGCCAAGGTACAAAGTCGCCAAGTTTTTTTCTTGTATTCATAGCGTCTTAGCGCCGTTGCATTCTAATTATCTTTCTTTTTTTCATATTTTATCCTGTAAATGGTAGCATAAGTAACCGGTAAAATCAATATAGTCAAAATAGTTGCCATAAATAAGCCGCCCATAATGGTTGCCGCCATACCTCCAAACATGGCATCCCCTAGCAAAGGAACCATGCCTACAATAGTTGCCGCTGCTCCGGTAGAAACAGGAATTAATCTTGTTTTGGCTGCGTAAATAACCGAATCCAATGGCGCCCTGCCGACTTTTTCCTGCAATACAATTTCATCTACCAAAATAACCGCGCTTTTCACATTCATACCTATTAAACCCAATAACCCGATTAAACTAAAGAAGTCAAAATCTTTGCCAAGAAATAATAATCCCATGACTACACCCACGAAAATAAGTGGTATCATAGCCATGATAGACAACGGAGACTTGTAATTCCGGAATAAGAATAGCAGTACTATGAATATGAGGATCAACGTCATCGGTATTCCCGCTTTGATGGAAGTATTGGCCTGATCCTGCGAATCCTGTTCTCCCAGATAACTCATCGTGTATCCTTCCGGGACTTGAAGCTCCAGGTTCATTAATTGCCATATCGCAGCGAATGTGGCGTTCGTGTTTTCGCCCCTTACCGGATCCATACGCACCACAATAGTACGTTCCCGCTGAAAATGCCAAAGCATGCTATATTGATAAGATAGCGGAAAACTATCCAATACTTGCTCCAGCACATACGAATTACCGCGCTGGTCGAACACTGGAAGTGTTTTCATCTGATCTAACGGCAATGAGTTGATATTATCATCTTTCAGCAAAATAGGAATGGAAAGATCCCTTTCGCGATACATCCCTATCGGCATTCCGGTGGTAGAAAGTCCCAGGCTTTGTGCCACTTCCAGACGGCTTATCCCCAACTGTGCCCCTTTTTCTTCCGAGAAATAAGGGATGTAAGCCGGTATCTGGTTTCCCCAGTTCGTTCTTAAAAATTCAACCGGAGGACCTTTCCGGCGGATTACAGACATGGCGCGGCCGGCTATGGCCTGCAACGAATCAAAGCGGTCTCCGCTAAATACAATTTCAACAGCACCATCGGTGGGCATCGACAGTTTAAAAAGAGAAGAACGGCAAATGATGTCCGGATGGTTTTGCATCACATACTTATAAAACTCATTTTCCCAGTAGGCGGCAGATTTCTTATCTTTTACTTCGATCAATACATTTGCGAAATTCGGCCGCAGGCTATAACTGGAACTGGCCAGGTAATAGCGCGGATGCGAATTTCCCAGCGAGGTAGAAATCGTTTTGATGCCAGGTTGTTTGATAAAATAATTCTCAATGTCCTTTAGCTCTTCCGAAGTCCCGTTGATGTTATACCCATCCGGAAGAAACAAATCGGCCCGGAAATAAGGCTTGTCCATAAACGGGAAAAAGTTTGACGGTAACATTTTCATTACCACCAATGAGCCTGTAAGCAAAACAACAACGCATACCAATGTAATGACGCGGTGCTTGATGAGTACTCGGAGAACGTTTTCGAACTTACCGTATATGTTGGTGTCATATGGATCCTTTACCGCTTTGCCCGTATTCTCTTTCAACATAAAATTGCCGAAAGTAGTCGTTTGACTCAAGGCGAAAAGCCAGCTAAATCCTAATGAAAGCGCCAATACTACAAATAACGGATGCACAATTTCTGCCGCCGCCGAATCGGCCGTATAAAGCGGAAGCAACGAAATAATGCCGATACAGGTTGCTCCGAATAAACCCCACATGGGTTTGGTGGCGCCCTCTATCAATGCCTGTCTGCGCGACATGCCCCGTTTGATATTATTCTTGGCATTATCGGCCACCACAATGGCATTGTCCACCAGCATGCCC
Organism: Paludibacteraceae bacterium; assembly: GCA_031555675.1. Taxonomy (GTDB): domain Bacteria; phylum Bacteroidota; class Bacteroidia; order Bacteroidales; family Paludibacteraceae; genus JAISJU01. Next base: position 32,911 of record JAVBUB010000135.1, read on the forward strand.
ATGGCAATAATAAAAGCCGCCAGCGACGACCGGTTCAATCCCGTGCCGAAAAACTGCATCACAAACAAAGTGGCCGCAATGCTAAATAACAATGCTGTACAAATAAGAGTGGTAGTACGTAGCTTATAGAAGAAAAACAAAAGTGTTACCACAATGGCTACGGATATCAGCAGGTTGACAATAAAATCATTGTTGGCCTGGGCGGCAATGGTATCTTCGGGGTATAGCTCCACCAGTTCGTAGCCATAAGGAAGTTCGGGCAATATCTTTTCGTTGATCGTCTGACGCACCAGTTTACCTGCTTTTACCACATCCCTGTCCTGAGCCGAAGCAATGGCAATACCTATGGCCTTTTTACCGTTTACCCGCAATAAAGATTGGGATGGTTCATAGTATCCCCTTTCCACTACCGCGATATCGCCCAGGCGAACCATGCTGCCATCATTGCTCCTGATGAGCTGTTGGTTAATGTCTTCGATGGTCTGATAACTCGCTTTCGCAATCACATTAATGCTTAGTGCGCCTACCTCTTTAGGGCCTATGGCAATTTCCCTGTTCTGCTGGTTCAAGGTGGCAATAATGATATCGGGAGATATGCCCAGATTGGCCAATCGGTCCGCAGGTATGAAAATATTGACCACTTCCGTTTGTTCTCCCACCGTATTAATTTTTCGAATACCATCTGTGGGGGTTAATATGGTTTTAATCTCTTCCGCCTTATCCCGTAATTCCTTGTAAGAAATACCATCGTCGGCCGTTAAACCGAAATAAATACCATACACGTCTCCAAAGTCATCGTTAACAATAATGGTACCCGCTCCGGCCGGAAGTTTGGATTGTACGTTATAGACTTTCTTGCGTAACTCGTCCCACATTTGGCTCATAACATCCGGTTTCGTTCCCGGAAGCAACTCTATGTTAATGTAGCTATATCCCGCGTACGATTCACCTCTTACACGGCGCACATTAGGCATGGTTTGTATTTCGCGCTCAATAACCGTTGTAATTTGCTGTTCTACCTCTTCGGCCGTTGCACCGGGGTATTGGCATACCAATACCGATTGTTTGACAATAAAAGGAGCATCTTCTTTCTTCGGTAATTTGTCGAAAGCCAGAATTCCTCCAATGGTAAAAAGAGCTAGAAAGAAATAAATGACTAATTTATTATCTAATGAAAATTGGGGTAGGTTCATCATTCTATCATCTTAACATGTTTACCTTCCGACAGCATGGTTATGCCTGCTGTTACAATATAATCTCCCTCTTTTATGCCCGACAGGATAACGATATCTTCCGTTCCCGACAACTCTCCTGTTTTAATGGCCGCTTTGTGTACCGTTGAGTCTTTTGGGTCTACCTTCCATACATATTTCCGGTTGGTTTCCGGATCGCTCCAAACAGCGATAAGCGGAATGGCTATGGAAAGTTTGGCACTATCTTTCGGAGCTATCCTTACCATACAAGTGTAGCCCGGCATTATCTTTACTTTCTGCGGATCGTAAGCCGGGTCATCTATTTTGAAGATCACTGGAACACCCGACCCACCTACAGACGCGGATACAATTTCTTTGATAGCGGCATTGTAATATACTCCTTTCTGAATGTCCAGTTCTATGCTGCACTTAAAATTATTGCCTACGTATTTGGCATTTGTTTCTGGTAGTACAAAGCGAAACTGTATTTTATCCGGATTAATCAGTTTGATAATCTTTTCTCCCGCCATTACTTGCTGATGATTCTCTACATATTTTTTTTCCACATTTCCCGAAAAAGGAGCCGTTAAACGGGTGTATGATAAATCATTTAAGGCTTGGTTATAAACAGATTTGCTGTTTTCATAAGCCGCTTTGGTCATTTCATATTCCTGCTTCGATATGGCGTTTTTGGCATACAATCTTTTGTATCGTTCCAATTGCGATTGGGCTTGCAGGTAACTGGCCTTTGATGAAGATACCTTTAAGTTATAATCATGAGGATCAAGGCTAGCTACCAATTCTCCCGCCTTTAAATCCTGTCCTTCCTGTAAGTCAAAATATGTAAGCAAACCATTTACCCTAAAAGTCAGATAAGAATATTCTTCGGCCTCGGCATAGCCCGGAAATGTTTTTTCTGAGAAGTTATCCGTGCTTACTTGCATGGTTTTTACCGGACGGATGCTTTTTTGAGATGTTTTCTCTTTGCATGAAGCAAAAGAAAGAAAGATGAAACCTGCGAAGGCAAAAAATAGCTGTTTCATAAGTGTTGGTATTGTGCAGATTTTTATTTTTGTTATTAAAAAAGGAAATTCTGATTGAAACGGAATTATTGTAAACTTCTATTTCTTATAACAAAATATAAATATAAAAAGTTGTAAAAGGTCTAAAGAATAAAGTTTTACGTAGTACGTTTTGGCGTACTATTTCAAAGTCAGCTACGTAAAACTTAAAACGTACTACGTATAACTAAATAAAGGTCTATAAAATAATTTTTTTAATAATGGTAATCGTTTGTTTTCCTTCCCTTATTCCAAAAAACGTAAATATCAATACCTAAAGATCTTTTACAATGAATTGGTTTTGCGTTTTTAGACAATAATTAAAAATACTCCTCATTTGGTTATTGTCGTGAAAGTTTTTTTTCGAAATTTGTTAGTGATGTGAATCAAAATCTGTAGTTGAATAATTACAATAATAGCCCCGGAGGATTGGTATTATTGTAATTTAATTGTGTAAACATTTGGTTATAAGTTAAAAATGATGAGGATTATATTTAGTAATCTATTATCTTCTGCGAATAAACCTATTATTAACCTTTAATATTAATTCTTATGATTACATCTATCTTTTGGTTTG
>JAVBUB010000054.1:0-4782 GCA_031555675.1 Paludibacteraceae bacterium
ACCCTGCAGTTAGTGATAAATACCACTCTCATTATGTGGCCATTAAATTATTAGAAAACGACAGCGAGTTTATCAACGAAATATATAATATCCCCAATGCCGGCCCCATAGTAGATTGCGCTCAAAAGCAGATTAAAGAAATAGAGCGCGAATACAAAGAAAACTCATCAGCTGTTATTACCGATGCCAAATATGCGTTTATCAGGGGAGCACTTAAAGAAACTTACAAAATTGACACAGGTAAAGACCGGGTAAAAAACCACCGTGTAGATGCCTTATTGACCAACAAATGGCTTGGCTTCCCGATTTTCCTGTTCTTCATGTTCCTGATGTTTCAGCTTACGTTTACCCTGGGCAGCTATCCGCAAGAATGGATTGAAATGGGTGTAGAATGGTTTGGTAGCTTTATTAATAACAATATGGCCGAAGGCACCTTGCACGATTTACTTGTCGACGGTATTATCGGTGGAGTTGGCGGGGTTATTGTTTTTCTTCCCAATATTATTATCCTGTTCTTCTGTATTTCGTTAATGGAAGATACGGGCTATATGGCACGCGCCGCTTTTTTAATGGACAAGCTGATGCATGGCATCGGGCTACATGGTAAATCGTTTATTCCGTTGCTCATGGGCTTCGGATGTAACGTACCGGCTATTATGGCTACCCGTACGCTCGAAAACAAAAAAGACCGCATACTGACTATGGTTATCATACCGTTTATGTCTTGCAGCGCCAGGCTTCCGGTATATATTCTGCTCATATCCGCTTTTTTCACTCATAACCAAGGGCTTATTTTAACCTCAATTTATGGCGTAGGCATATTATTGGGTGTTCTTACCGCATTGGTATTGAAAAAGACATCTTTTAAGCAAAAAGATGTACCTTTTGTGATGGAACTTCCGCCCTATCGCATTCCAACCATGAGGAACACCACCATACATATGTGGAACAAAAGTGTGCAATATCTCAAAAAAATGGGAACGGTTATCCTATTCGCATCCATTATCATCTGGGCGTTGGGTTATTTTCCACGACAAGTGGAATACAGCACGGACTATGATACTGCTATCAGCCAAATAGAGAACAACGCGCAACTATCGGAAGATGAAAAAAGCGAACAAATATCACCATTACTTGTTTCACAAGAATCGGAACGCATGGAGAAATCGTACATCGGCCGTTTGGGTCATTTTATTGAGCCGGTAATAAGACCATTGGGTTACGACTGGAAAATTGGTGTCAGCCTTTTATCGGGACTGGCAGCCAAAGAAATAGTGGTAAGCACCATGGGAGTGCTTTATCAATCGGATTTGGAAGCTGATGAAACATCGGTAAGTTTACAAACAAAGTTACAGCAACAAGAGTTTACCAGTGGTCTAAAAATAGGGCAAAAAGTATTTACACCGCTTGTAGCTTATACACTCATGCTTTTTATCCTGATTTATTTCCCTTGTATCGCGGCTGTTGTCGCCATCAAAAAAGAATCGAACTGGAAATGGGCCATGTTCTCCATGCTGTATAGTACAACATTGGCCTGGATTGTAGCGTTTATAGTATATAGGATTGGAAGTTTATTTTAATTGAAAATTATGTTACAAAACCTGATTGTTGCCGTTATACTTATTGCTGTTGGCGTGTATGTCATATATGGCGCTATCAGGTTCTTTTGGGGTAAAAACAAGAAACCTGATAAATGTGATGGGTGTACAGGATGTGATTTATCCAATCAGATAAAGAAGAATAATTGTCATAAGGATAGTTAAAAATTTCGTTTTATTACTAAATGCAAAAGCGCTAAATTACCAAGGCGGCAGTCATTTTTATTTATCTATACTCAACCAAGGTACGAGACGTTGCGCGCAACGTCTCGTACCTTTACAAATAAATAACCAATTATCTACACAGTTGTATTTTTGTTGGATAATAGAAAGAGACGTTGCGCGCAACGTCTCTACAATAAGTTATAAATTGAAAATCAGCGAAACCAAAATTCCGTTTTTCAAACGATTTTGTATTCAACGGCTGATCCGGATTAATAATAAGAACAACAATAATCGACCAGTGATCTTACTTTTATTTTAAATTTTGATGTTGCCGGAACACTAAAAGAATCGCCTTCTTTAATAGTTTGCCAATCTTGTTTTCCGGGCAATAAAACTTCGGCTTCTCCAGCCAAAAACTCCATTAATTCGGGACTATCGGTTCCAAACTCATACTCTCCGGGCATCATAATTCCCAATGTTTTACGTGTACCATCGGCAAACAAAACGGTTCTGCTGGTTACATCTCCGCCAAAATATACATTGGCTTTTTTTACTACTGTTACGTTTTTAAATTCCATGTTTTTATATTTATCAATTATTATTTATATTTCTCACAAAGACACTAAGAGCGCAAATATTTAATTTTATAAGACTTATTTGGACAACTTAAATAAAGATTTATAAATTCATTCTTTGTGTTCTTTGCGGTTTATTCTTAAACCGCAAAGAACACAAAGTTACACAAAGGTTTAAATAATTTTTGTCATATACTGAGGTAAACTCATTTTGATAATTTAGTTTTTTTTCCGATAGTCAAATATAGTACGAAATTTGTATATATTTGTGAAAATATTAAATTTAAAAACGAATGAAATACAAAGCTTCTGATAAACGGTATGACAACCTTATGTCTTATGTGCCTTGCGGCAAAAGTGGATTAAAATTACCTCTGATTTCATTGGGATTGTGGCACAATTTTGGGGATTTCGACGATTTCGACAAAGCTACAGAAATGATTCATTTTGCTTTCGACAATGGAATTACTCATTTTGATTTAGCCAATGGCTACGGCCCTGGTCCCGGTGCTGCCGAAAATACTTTTGGAAAAATATTGAAAAACGGATTGATGCCCTATCGGGATGAAATGATTATTTCGACCAAAGCGGGTTATAAAATGTGGGAAGGCCCATATCAGGATGGTGGTTCGCGTAAATACCTGATGTCGAGTATCGACCAGAGTTTACAGAGGATGGAACTTGACTATGTGGACATTTTTTACTCGCACAGGTATGATCCTACCACGCCCATAGAAGAAACAATGCAGGCATTAACAGATATGGTAAAACAAGGAAAGGCTTTGTATGTAGGTATTTCGAACTATCCTGTGGAGGAAACCAGAAAAGCGTTGTGGCTGTTGAACGAAAGCAAAACACCATGCCTCATCTATCAAGGCAAATACAATATGTTTGTAAAAGAAGCGGAACAAGGCTTATTCAATGTGCTGGATGAAAGCGGCGTGGGTTATATCGCGTTTTCACCATTGGCACAAGGGTTGCTGACAGATAAATACCTGAAAGGCATTCCCAAAGATTCGCGCGCGGCCAATCCTCACGGTTATTTGCAGGAAACAGATGTTACCACCGAAGTGGTAGAAAAAGCAGTTAAATTAAATAATATTGCAAAACAACGTGGGCAAACACTTTCTGAAATGGCCATTTCGTGGGTACTTAGCAACAAAAGTGTAACATCGGCGTTGGTTGGCGTAAGCTCCGTAAAACAGTTGAAAAGTAATATCAAAGCCATTAAAAATACCGGATTCAGCAACGAAGAACGTTGGTTGATCAATGAAATTATATACTAATATTCCCCATTAAACCACAAAGAACACAAAAAATATTTTTGTGTTCTTTGTGACTAGTGGGATATTTTATGAAAAATTACCAATACCTCCTTTTAGACCTCGACGGAACAATTATCGATCCGTGGATTGGCATTACCAGATCTGCGGAATATGCGCTGAACTATTTTAATATCGAAGTTACCGATTTAAAAGACTTATGCCGGTTTATCGGTCCTCCATTGGCTGATTCGTTTAAAGAATTCTATCATTTTACCGACAAACAAGCTCAAGAAGCTACTCTAAAATACAGAGAAAGATTTGCCGAGATTGGTATCATGGAAAATGAATTGTATAATGGCATAAGAGTATTTTTATCAAAAGCAAGGCAAAAAGGATTTACCCTTATGCTGGCAACTTCCAAACCTGTTGTTTTTGCAAAGCAAATTCTAGACAAGTACGAGCTAAGCAATGAATTTACATTTATAGGCGGTAATGACTTAAATGATTCACGTAAGCACAAAGCCGATGTCATCAAATATGTATTGGAAAGCAATAACATTCTAGACCTGTCAAAGGTTATTATGATTGGCGACCGCAAAATATGATATTATAGGCGCCAAAGAAGTTGGAATAGACTCGGTAGGTGTATTGTACGGTTATGGCGATTATGAAGAGCTACATCATGCAAATGCTGATTATATCATAAAAGATATTGATGAATTAACAGAACTATTGGGCATTAACGCCTGATTTGTTTTTTCAATAAATAATCTGGTCACCTTTTACTTGGGAACTCCGTTATTTTAACAAATTCTCCGGTATGTAGATTTGGTAGACGAGAAATTGTAGATCAAGGATGAAAAAAATAGAATAATGAGCGATAACACAAAAATATCAATTCGATTCTTCGACGACCGTGAGGTTCGTGCCATTTGGGACGAGGAAAATTCCAAATGGTTGTTTTCTTTTTTGGATATTGTCGCTGTTCTTACCGACCAAGACGACTACAACAAAGCACGGAACTATTGGAAATATCTCAAGGCCAAGTTGAGAAAAGAAAATAGCGAGTTGGTTAGTGCTACTACCCAACTGAAACTTCTTGCGAACGATGGCAAACGCTATTTAACGGATATGCTTGACAATAATGGAATTATTGCGCTCGGCAAGCAATTTTCCGGC
>JAVBUB010000001.1:0-30565 GCA_031555675.1 Paludibacteraceae bacterium
AAGCCTCATCTATTCTTTTCGGTAAATCGACTTTTGATACTTTGAAAAAACTGGATGAAGATACCTTGTTGGCTGTTTTCGAAGGTGTACCCCAGTTCGAAATATCTATGGCAGATGTTAAAGCAGGCGTAAAAGTAATAGACCTGTTGGCCGAAAAAACATCTATTTTTCCATCCAAAGGAGAAGCCCGAAAAACCATTCAGGCAGGCGGCGTGTCGTTGAACAAAGAAAAAGTATCGGACATCGACCTAACGGTAGATGCTTCTTTCTTGCTCAATAACAAATATATACTGGCGCAAAAAGGTAAGAAGGATTATTTCTTATTACTGGTCAAATAAATTTTTCGCACTTAAATTTGGCAGAATAAAAGAAAAACTTTACCTTTGCCACGCTTTTAAGCAAAATGATTGTCTCATGGTGTAATGGTAGCACAACAGTTTTTGGTTCTGTTTGTCTAGGTTCGAATCCTGGTGAGACAACAAAAATCTCTATAAATCAACGATTTATAGAGATTTTTATTTTTATAGTACGGAAGGAAGTACGAATTTTTTCTATTTTTACCCCTCGAATTTTTACGGTAATCCTAATTCATTATTATAATTATTCTTAGAAGCTTCCGTTTTATTCGTTTGTTGATATTTTAGCTTATCAAAAACCTCAAATTTTGATATAAGCTGTTAAATCCGAGGCAGCATTCTGTGCCTTTCTAATACTTTCTGCAAAAATGTATTCGTTTTTTAATAAATTTTTTCCTTTTTAGTACAACGTTTTATTATTCTTTGAGTTATATTAGTAAGGTATTTTAAAATAAATAGTTATGAAAAAATTACACTCCAGCATTATTGTTATAATGTTAACATTTTTTGGCTTATTTGGGCAAACAGTCGAATTTCAGGACGATGCGAGGCAAAGAGGATATTATAACCGTCCTTACCAAAGATATGAAGCGGAATTGGATAAATGTACTACCAATGGCTCTGTTTTACCTGCCTCGTTTGATCAGACTCAGATACAAAGTGAAGCATCCAATCAGGAAGCGACACAGCTTATTAATAAAGATTCTTATGTACAATGGATAAATGCTGCCGATGCCGATGGTATGGTTATCCGTTTTTCTATTCCTGATAGCCCATCCGGAACCGGTACAATAGGGTTATTGTCGTTGTATGTCGACGATGAGTATATTCAGGATGTTGTTTTGAATTCTTACTGGGCCTGGCAATATTTCCCCAAGAGTAACGGTAACAAAGATGCCGATAATATCCCTTCACTGGATAAATTTCCTCGTATGAGATTTGATGAGGTACAAGTAAAATTAAGCACCCCGATACTTGCAAATTCTACATTCAGGTTGCAAAAAAAAGATGATAATGCGGATCCTTATACTATTGATTTTGTAGAATTGGAACTTATTCCGGGCAAAGTTGCAAAACCAGCCGGAGCAATAGAGTATACAGGTAATGGTAGCGACTTTTTCGCATTTGTAGAGAATAACGGAGGACAAACTATTTACCTTCCCGAAGGAACATATAACGTACCTTCCATTATCAATATAAACTATGATAATACCAAAATAATAGGTGCAGGCATGTGGTATACACAAATTAATTTTTCACATAACGGGGATTGGAATGGTGGATTTTGTGGACGTGCCGATAATATTCATATAGATGGCATTTTTTTGAGTACGGTTAATAACGACCGGTATAGTTCTTACAAAGCTCTTAATGGCTGGTATGGTCCGGGGTCTGTTATTTCAAACGTATGGGCGGAGCATTTTGAATGTGGAGGCTGGATTGGCAATTATGATTGGGATGGAAATGTAACCGACGGACTGACGGTTCAGTATTGCCGTTTCCGGAATAATTACGCGGATGGAATTAATCTTTGCAAGGGAACAAAAAATTCTGTGGTTGAATATTGTAGTTTCCGTAATAATGGAGATGATGATATGGCCTCATGGTCGGCAGACAATGAAGAGTGTTTTAATAATACATACCAGTATAGTACGGCCGAGAATAATTGGCGTGCTTCCAGCATTGGTTTTTTTGGAGGGAAGCAAAATAAGGCCCAGTATTGTGTAGTAATAGACCCAATGGAAGCAGGATTACGCGCGACATCCGATTTTGGAGGCGCTCCTTACAGCAACGATGGATTTACGGAATTTGAAAATATTTCGGTTTATAGAGGTGGGGTAATGGCTGGAGTTCCGGGAACCGGCGGTGACCTTTGGGGCAATTCCAATGGAGCTATTCAAATTCGCAGTAGTTGGGCATATGACGTCCGGAATATAAAATTCTCAAACATAGATTTGTATGATTCAAAAGATGACGGAATATTGTTGGAAAGTAATTCTCTTTCAACTGGTATGAGAAGCGTATACCTTACGAATATAAGTATAGATGGCACAGAAAATGATGGAATTCATTTTAATGAAAACCAGGAGCCCCGGGGAATAATCTTTTACTGCAATATTCAATATGCCAATATAGGATCGTCTAATATGAATTCCGTTCCTTCCAGTTTGGCATTTAAGCAAGCTGCTGATTGTCAGTCGCCGGTAAAATACACTAAAAAAGATGAAATCATAGTATGGGTTAACCATGGAGATATCCGGGTTGAAAATATGCCGATCGGAAAGACACTTGCAGTTTATGATGTATTGGGAAAGATCAAATATCACTCTGTTATTACTGAAAGTACAGAAACTATAAGTAGCCTGAGTAATGGAATATATCTTATTTGTATTGATAATGCAGTGGTTGCAAAAACTTTAATAACCAATAAATAACTGATTACGCATTTATCAAGATAAATGGCATATTTTGTAATTGTTGATCTGATAGCTGTTTCCGGAGGTTAGATTTCTGAAAGATACATTTTTTAACAATTTAAGATTTGGAATTTAATTTCAGAAATGATATCTTTGGAGAAACCTTAGACCGCAATTCATGGAAAAAACCCTTATTATCATCAAACCTAGTGCTATTCAAAGAGAATTAATCGGAGCTGTTATTGCCCGTTTTGAAAAAAAAGGACTTCAATTGGTTGGCATCAAAATGATGCAGTTAACAGACGAAATATTAGCCGAGCATTACTCCCATCTTGTTGATAGACCCTTTTTCCCCCGGCTAAAAGAAGCTATGAAAGTTACTCCCGTTATTGTTTGTTGTTTGGAAGGGTTGGATTGTGTGCAGGTTGTACGCAATATGACCGGTTCTACCAATGGCAGAAACGCGCAACCCGGCACCATACGCGGTGATTTTAGCGTTAGTGGACAGGAAAATATTATACACGCTTCGGATTCTGTAGAAAATGGACTAATAGAAGTAAACCGCTTTTTTAAACCCGAAGAAATCTTTACATACAATAGACCCAACTTACATTTCATATACGCTACTGATGAAGTTTAAAAAATATATCCTGATTATTGCTATACTATGCTTTAATGTTGTTGCCGGATTTGCAACCGAATCAGTGCAATCACAACAACCTTCAAAAATAGCTTCTGTTAGTACTCCCTCTTTTCCTAAAGAAATATTTAAGGTAGAAGAAGGAGTTCCATTTATCATAGACGAAGAAAATGAAACCGAAGAGGAAGAATTAATGCCCTCCAGTGATATTTATGAGATATGGAAAAATAAAGATGTTAATCCCTATAAAGTTGCGATAAAAGATTTGGCCGACTCTATTTCAATTAACTGTACAGGTTACGTACACCCGCTGGAAACCGCAGGAGCTGTTACCTCGAATTATGGTCCTCGTGGAGGACGTTTCCACTATGGAATAGATTTACGAGTGGCGATAGGAGAAGATGTTTATGCCGCTTTTGACGGAAAAATCAGGGTAACCGGATTTGATAAATATGGTTATGGTTATTACGTGATTATTCGTCATAGCAATGGATTGGAAACTTTATACGGACATTTGTCAAAAATAAAAGTAGAAATAAATCAGGATGTCAGTGCTGGTGACTTAATTGGTTTGGGTGGAAACACAGGACGCTCTACAGGCCCACATTTGCATTTTGAATTCCGCTATTTGGGAAATGCTATTAACCCCGTAAAACTGGTAAACTTTGAAAGCCAAAAAATGTTGGAAGCCAATTATACTATTTGTAAAAATACTACTTTCTCAGAAATTCTTAGTTATCAGATTCCCAAATATCATGTAGTTAGATCCGGAGAAACATTATCCAGCATTGCAAGGCAACACAAAACAACTGTAGCCAAGCTATGCAAACTGAATAATCTCAAAACTACTTCGATATTGAGGGTTAAACAAAGATTGAGGTATTCGTAATAAATTCACGTTAAATTAGGTAATCATCAGAATAATTATAATGACCACGAGTTTTGCTCGTGGTTTTTGTTTATTCAGAAACATTATACGGCGGTAATAGATATCGGTTTTGGGTATTTTTTATAGTCGTTTCGATTTAGAAAATCCGATAGTTAAAACCTCATCACTTTCCTGAAAGTAAAATAACATATCTTCATCCGACAAAGATTCAAACGATTCAGTTAGTGTTTTAATAGGAATTTTTATTGCTTTACCTTTTTCTGTACTTGTAATGATATATTTTCCTGACGATGTATTGTCGGTTTGAAATTCAAAATTTCCCGTAAAGCAACGATTATTTAATACCATATTCTTCCCTTTTGCCATAATCCAACCTTTTTTGAAAGGAATTTGAAAGGTTGCATCATCTATTGCTAAACCGGATTTTACTTCAGCATTCCAATAATCATCCTTCTCAAAAGAGTTAAATTGGGCATTTGAGAAAGAGAATAAAATATCGGTACCACTGATTTTATAGGTAGAAGGACAAATACTTTGTATTTCAGTCTGATTAAATTCATCGGAATTTGAGTAGATAGCTTCCAGGTTTTTTAAATAGGCTAAAATAGCAGATTGTTGTCGTTCGCTTTGTTTGTTCTCTTTTTACCAACGTTGAATAATATCGGTAGATATTTCTATGCCAATCACATTAGTCCCGAAATTGACTTTCATCTGAGGATAAATTTGGTTATCAATATCATTGATAGAAAAATATCCTAACCATTTGACGAATAAATTTTCGAGATTTTCTCCTTCATCAGGCGTGAGAATATGTGACGTGCCGTTTGCGTCATCTTCTGCCAAAACAAATTCATTCAAGATAAATTCTTTCAAACTAACATTATTATTGTACAATGTATCTACAATTGTAATAGCATTTGTTTCCCAAGAATTGTAAGGAAATTTACCGGGTATATTTGTCGGTATTGCTATATTATATCTGTCGTTAATGCTATGGATAAACTCAGTAATGTTGTTTTTTCCCACGAAATGATTGGACAAAAATACTGTCAAAAAATCTTTCTCTGCTACGCCTGAAATCAACATCAAAATATCCAAATAAGATTTGGCTGTACGGTCGAAATTTTCATAGTCAAAACTTGCTTTATATTGTTTAATTTTATGTTGTTTCATTATTCTAACCCCAAGTTCCGGAGTAGAAACATTACAAGGCGTAAGGTTAATGGTAAAGTCGGGAATGGTTATGCGTAACGGTTGAAATGCAATAATTGAAAAACCATAAAAAGCAGCATCGTTTTTAGCCGAAATATTAGTTTTTAAATTGGCGTAAAAAATCTTATCACAATTAATTTCTTTACCCCAAGCGTTCCATTTAGTAATGTCTTTCAATTGATTACAGGAAGGAAGAAAACCTTTGCTCAGGTCGCGTTTTGTTTCGGCTTGTTCGCACACGCAAGGTGTAAATTTTGTTATTGAGGCTATTTGAGCATAGGAACCTAAAGATGTGGCATATAATAATGCGTATAAAATGATGCTCTTTTTCATTTTTTAATTAATATCTTGTCAATATTCTCATCGCGGCAGCGATGGTTGTGCAACTATTATCTGTTATTTTTTAAAACATTTTCTGTTCATCCACCCTATTTACCGTTTCTACTTCAGGAACCTTAAGTATGTTCATACACAAGTTATTTATATCTTCCACATCATGTACATAAAGAGTTATTGTTCCCCAAAAAATACCGTCGTTTGTTTCCATAGAAACCTTGTGTACATTTACAGAATGCTCTTCCGAAATAACTTTAAATATGCGACTTAGTACGCCCACATTGTCTATTCCCTTTACTTCGATAATGGCAGGGAAAGAAAGCACTTTGTGCGTAGCCCATTCGGCAGATACAATTCTGTCGCCGAAATTCGATTTCAATTTTACGGCTACCGGGCAAAAACGCTTATGAACTACAATTGTTCCGTCTTCATTCTTAAAGCCTATCGCGTCATCCCCGGGAATAGGGTTACAACATTCGGCTATTTTATAAGTGGTACCTACTTCATTTTCCGTAAGCTTTACCTTTTTGGTGTCAGGCAAAGTTCCGGCTTTTTGTGGCGTTTTGTCCTCTGCTTTTTTGTTGGAATTGAAAAACTGTAGCTTCCAATATTTTACAAACCGGCTTTGTGTTTTCGATTTGATAAACTTCCTGACATCCTCCAGCGATATGTAACCTTTGCCTATCTTGTAATAAAAATCATCTTTTTCGGTAACATTAAACTGCTTCATCAATTGCTCTTCCAAATCGGGTTCAAGTACCAACCCCGATTTGTCCAGTAAATCTTCTATCTGCTTTTCACCTTTTCGCATAAAAGTTCTGTATTCTTTCTTGGAAACAGCTCTTATTTTGGTTTTGGCACGCGCGGTAGTTACATAATTAATCCATTCCGGTTGCGGATGTTGTTTTCTGGAAGTGAGAATTTCTACCTGGTCGCCCGCTTTAAGCGTATAACTGAGAGGTACCAGCTTGTGGTTGACTTTGGCTCCGATACAATGCATCCCTAAGTCCGAGTGCAAATAAAAGGCAAAATCAAGTGCTGTGGCGTTCTGAGGTAATGTTTTTATTTCCCCTTTGGGAGTAAATACGAAGATTTCGGAAGCAAACAGGTTTAATTTAAAAGTGTCGAGAAAGTCGATGGCGTTAGGTTCCGGATTTTCGAGCAGTTCTTTAATGGTTTTCAGCCATTTATCGAGTTCAGATTCCTTGTCTTCGCTTTCTTCCTTACCATCTTTATATTTCCAGTGTGCCGCTAATCCCTTTTCGGCAATTTCGTCCATGCGCTTGCTTCTGATCTGTACCTCTATCCAGTGTCCTTCAGGTCCCATAACGGTAATATGCAGTGCTTCGTAGCCATTTGCCTTGGGAGTAGTTACCCAGTCGCGTGTTCTGTTCGGATGAGGTACATATAAACTGGTAATGGCCGAATAAATAAGCCAACAATGCTCTTTTTCTTCTTGCAGTGAAATTTCGCCTTTGTCGAATACAACACGCAAAGCCATAATGTCATATACCTCTTTGAAAGGAACATTTTTGGTTTGCATTTTATTCCAGATAGAAAAAACAGATTTGGTGCGGGTGGTTATTTCGAACTGATAATGTAAAGAAGTAAGCTTTTCTTTGATAGGCTCCGAAAACTCAATGTAAATTGCTTTACGTTCGGCATGAGTCTCTTTTAATTTTTTCTCAATTTCCTTATATGTTTCCGGATGCTCATATTTAAAACTCAGGTTTTCGAGTTCCGTTTTAATGGCAAAAAGTCCGAGACGATGGGCCAGGGGAGCATATATATATTGTGTCTCTCCGGCTATTTTGTATTGCTTTTGTGCCGGCATGGAACTCAAGGTTCTCATGTTGTGCAGTCGGTCTGCAATTTTAATGAGGATAACCCTGATATCTTCGGACATTGTGAGTAGGAGCTTTCTGAAATTCTCCGCTTGCTCCGATTCTTTGGTAGCAAAAATACCCCCCGATATTTTGGTTAACCCATCTACAATAGAAGCGATTTTCTTTCCAAACAGGTTTTCAATATCTTCTACCGTGTAGTCGGTATCTTCTACCACATCGTGCAGCAGAGCGGAGCAAATAGAAGTAGAGCCTAAGCCCAGTTCTTTGGCAATAATGCGGGCAACAGCCAACGGGTGCATAATGTAAGGTTCGCCCGACCGGCGGCGTATGCCTTTATGTGCTTGATTGGCAAAATGGAATGCCTTCTCGATAATTTCTACTTTCTTCCGGTGCGAAGAGTTTCGATAATCATTGAGTAACGCTTGAAATTCCTGTTGTATCAGAATATCATCTTGTTCTTGCTTTTCTTTTTCAGGTAATTGTTCTGCCATATGTAAATGACTATGCTTATTATAGTTAAACTATTTTAAATACGAAAATGTTTAGAGTCTCCCAAAATATAAATACTGTCTGTTCTCTGAATACAAAGGGCAATGTCGCTAAGATTACATTTACTTTGCGTCTTTGCATTCAGGATATATAAATCATACGGGCTTTTAGTCAAATACCTGTCCGTAGTTAGCCGAAATCTGAATCATCGCGTCATATTCTTCCGGAGACAGATCCATGAAATAATAATTTCTGGGATCTACCGCCTTGTTTTTATACCTTACTTCGTAATGAAGGTGCGGTCCTGTTGATTTTCCCGTATTACCTACAAATCCGATAATATCTCCGCGTGTAACTTTGGTTCCTCTTTTTACACCAATTTTGTTCAAATGCGCGTAAACTGTTTCATAACCATAGCCATGACTAATTTCAATGGCATTTCCATATCCCTGTTTCCAGCCTGTAAATGTTACAATTCCGTTTCCGGTGGCAAAAACATCAGATCCGATTGGCGCGGTAAAATCCATGCCTGCATGAAACTTCGGCGTTTGATAAATGGGGTCGATACGCATACCATAACCCGATGCCGTACGTGTGAGGTCTTTGTTCAAAACCGGTTGTATCGCGGGTACACATTTCAATTTATCTTCGTTGGTTTTGGCCAGTTTTACAATTTCATCAAACGAAAGCGATTGCGTATACAGTTGTTTCGATAAAATATCTATTTTTCTGGTTACATCAATCATCAGGTCAGAGTTGCTTGTATTCATTAGGTCTTCATACCTGTTTGTACCGCCGTAGGAAGCGGTACGCACTGCTTCGGTAATCGGTTCGGCCTGGTAAATAACACGGTACATGTTATTATCGCGCTGTTCAATGTCTTTTAAAACATCCTGCATCACATTGACCCGTTTGTTCAATACATTATATTGAGATTTCAACGCCCTGTTTTCCTTGATAAGTTCTTTTTCGCGGGGAGAATTAAAAACAAAAATAAAAGCAATAAAGAATAGAATACCTAATGAAATACTGGAAAAAAAATGAATCAAAACCTGCTTAAACCGGTGCTTGAGCGAGTTGTCTACTCGTTCATACATCAGTGTAACAGGGTTGAAATGAAACTTTGGTTTTGCCATGTATAAAGAATAAATTAATGTGTTAAAGTTAATAACGCGGATATCATTGCAAAATTATCCGCACTTATTTAACTCTTAACCACATAATTCTCAATTATTAGTTATTGAAGTAGTGCAAAAATAATATTTTTCTACTACTTTTGTAGCTTCTTTTTATAAAATAAATGAATAGATAATATTTTAACAAAAAACTATTAAGCATAAGAGTAAGAAAGAAACTATTTCTGTAGTTAAATTCTTAATTCTTAAATTCTTAATTCTTAATTGATTCGATGATATGTTAACTTCAAAAGAAATTCGCCAATCGTTTCTTGATTTTTTTGAGTCGAAAGGACACAAAATAGTTCCTTCCGCCCCTATGGTTATTAAAGATGATCCCACTTTGATGTTTACCAACGCGGGTATGAACCAATTTAAAAATATTATATTAGGAAATGATCCTATCAAATACTCACGTGTAGCCGATTCGCAAAAATGCCTTCGCGTTAGTGGAAAGCATAACGACCTGGAAGAAGTGGGACATGATACTTACCATCATACCATGTTCGAGATGTTGGGCAACTGGTCTTTTGGCGATTATTTCAAAAAAGAAGCCATAGAATGGGCCTGGGAATATCTTACCGAAGTACTTAAGCTGGATAAAGAACGCTTTTATGTGACCGTTTTCGAAGGCTCTAAAGAAGAAGGATTGGAGCGCGATGATGAAGCTGCCGGCATTTGGGAAAAATATGTGCCCAAAGACCGTATTTTGAACGGAAATAAAAAAGATAACTTTTGGGAAATGGGCGATACCGGACCTTGCGGCCCTTGTTCCGAAATTCATATTGATTTACGTTCCGCAGAGGAACGTGCCAAAATTGATGGAAAAACACTGGTAAACGGAGATCATCCGCAAGTGATTGAAATCTGGAATAACGTGTTTATGCAATATAACCGCAAAGCAGACGGTTCATTGGAATCTCTTCCTAACAAAGTAATTGATACCGGAATGGGATTCGAACGCTTATGTATGTCCGTGCAAGGCAAAACATCCAATTATGATACCGATGTTTTCCAACCACTCATCACAGCCATTGGCGAGATTTGCGGAGTAGCTTACGGGCAAAATGAAAAAACAGATATTGCCATGCGCGTTATTGCCGACCATATCCGTACTATTGCCTTTTCTATTACCGACGGACAATTGCCATCCAATGCCAAGGCCGGTTATGTGATTCGCCGCATTTTGCGCCGTGCCGTTCGTTATGGATACACATTCCTGAACCAACGTCATGCTTTTATGCATAAACTTATTCCTGCCCTTGTTGATACCATGGGCGTGGCATATCCGGAGTTACCCGCCCAACAAACTTTGGTAGAAAAAGTGATCAAGGAAGAAGAAGAATCTTTTTTGCGTACGTTGGAAACCGGTATCCGCTTGCTCGACAAAGTAATGAACGAAGCCAAAGCTACCGGAAAAACACAAATTAGCGGTGTAGACTCATTTGTATTATATGACACATATGGTTTCCCACTCGATTTAACGGAACTTATTTTGCGCGAAAACGGCTTGACATTGAATAATGCCGAGTTTGATGCCGAAATGCAAAAACAAAAAGAACGTGCCCGTAATGCCGCTGCTATTGAAACCACCGACTGGGTTATAGTAAAAGAAAGCGAAACTCAATTTGTGGGTTATGATCATTTGGAAACTTCTACCGAAATATTGCGTTACCGCAAAGTTTCACAAAAAAATAAGGAATACTATCAATTAGTACTGTCTAAAACACCATTTTATGCCGAAATGGGTGGGCAAGTAGGAGACGAAGGTTTCCTTATTTCTGCCAAAGGAGAGAAAATATCCATTGTTGATACAAAACGCGAAAATAACTTAGCCGTTCATTTGGTAAATAAACTTCCCGAAAATATAGGCGAAACATTTGTAGCCAAGGTAAATGTTGAAAGCCGTTTGGCTATTCAGGCCAACCACACGGCTACACACCTTTTGCACGAAAGTTTGCGCGAAGTGTTGGGTACACATGTGGAACAAAAAGGATCTTATGTTTCGTCCAGCGTATTGCGTTTCGACTTTTCTCACTTCCAGAAACTCACTCCCGAGGAAATACGTCAGGTAGAACGCTTGGTAAACAAAAAAGTACGCGTCAATATTCCACTTTGCGAACATAGAGAAGTGGGCATTAAAGATGCCAAAGATATGGGTGCTATGGCTCTGTTTGGCGAAAAATACGGCGAAACAGTACGCGTTATCCAATTCAATTCTTCTACCGAACTTTGCGGAGGAACACACGTAAAATACACCGGTGAAATCGGTCTTTTCAAAATCATAGTGGAAACATCCATTGCTGCAGGTATACGACGCATTGAAGCCGTAACGGCCGAAAACGCAGAGATATTGGTAGAAAAAATGCAGGATACACAAACCGCGGTACGGGAATTGTTTAACAATGTACCTGATATTATGCAGGCAACCCGTAAAATGATTGAAGAAAACGGTGTTTGGAAGAAAAAAGTCGATGAATTCATGCAAAAACAAGCGTTGGAATTGCGCGAAGTATTGCTGGAGCAGGCCGAAACGGTAAAAGATGTGAAAATTATCCGTCATATTGGCGATTTCTCACCCGAGATATATAAAACATTCGTGCCTTATTTCCGTGGTAAATTTATCGATGTTAACTTCCTGTTTATAGGTGCTACTGTTTTTGAAGAAAAACCTTCTATTACCATATTCATGAGTCAACCTATGGTTGATGCCGGATTTGACGCTTCTAAAATGATTCGCGAAGCAGCCAGAGAAATTAATGGTGGCGGCGGTGGACAGGCTTATCTAGCTACTGCGGGAGGTAAAAATGTAGATGGCATTTCAAAAGCCATAGATAAAATTATTGAAATGTTGTAATCAATAACTTTGAAGATAAATAGTTACGTATGAAATCAATTGTCAAAATTATTCTTCCCGTGTTGGTTTTTCTGGCCGCACAATCATGTGCCCAAGCGGGAAACAAAGAATCGGCGCAAAAACAGCCGGCAAAGCAAGAGGTTCCTCAAAAGGGCAACGAAACAAAAGTGCTGATAGAAACGTCTCTTGGAAATATTGTAGTGAAGTTATACAACGAAACCCCTCAACACCGCGATAATTTTATAAAATTGGTAAACGAAGGGTTTTATAGCGGCGTATTATTCCACCGTGTTATTCCTAATTTCATGATTCAAACCGGAGATCCCGATTCTAAAACTGCCAAATCCGGTCAGGCACTTGGCATGGGAGGTCCCGGTTATACCATTCCTGCCGAATTTGTTTATCCTCAGTATTATCATAAAAAAGGAGCCTTGGCTGCTGCCAGAACAGGAGATCAAATGAATCCGCAGAAAGCCTCTTCCGGTTCCCAGTTTTACATTGTAACCGGTAAAGTGCAAACCGATGCGGACTTAAACAACATGGAGAATGGTAAACGTAATAACATGGAACAACAATTATTTCAGAAAAAAGTAAATGAAAATAACGGACTGATCCAAAAATTAAGAGCTGAGAACAACCAGGCCGCTTTAATGGAATTACAAAACAGGTTTATGTTGGAAATACAAAATGAAATGGCATTACAAACACCTTTCAAATTTACTCTCGAGCAACGCGAAGTATATAAAACCATTGGTGGAGCGCCTTTTCTGGATAATGAATATACCGTTTTTGGCGAGGTGGTTGAAGGAATAGAGATCGTTGATAAAATTTCGGCAACAAAAACAGCTCCGGGTGACAGACCAATAGAAGATATCAAGATTATAAAAACAAGTATTGTAAAATAATCTTTATATTTTTACCATAAAGAGCACAAAGCTAAACAAAAGGACACAAAATAAATTGCTATTTCTTTGTGCCCTTTGTGAAAATTCTTAGTGATCTTTGTGGTAAATTTTGATATAAAACAAAGACTTATTATTACTACAACTTCAAATAACGATCCACACTATCCGGAATTTCTTCCTGATGATGAGTCACAAAAATAAGCGACTTATCCGGTTGTTTACAATACAACTTAACCACTTGCAGGCAGCGGTTTTTGTTCTCATCATCCAATCCATGGAAAGGCTCATCCAAAATTAATAACTCCGGATTCTTAACCAACGAGCGTGCAAAAAGCACCAGACGTTGTTCCCCTGATGAAATATTGAGAAAAGAACGGTTTTTTAGATGAGTTATTTTCAGAACCTCCAATAAATACTCCGCTATCTGTGTTTGTTCGGCACTACATTGACGATACAAACCGATACTGTCGAAAAATCCCGATTCCACTACTTTCAGGCAACTTACATTTTCGCGGTAATACAGGTGCATTTCGGACGAGGTAAATCCGATCCGTTTTTTAATATCCCAAATACTTTCTCCCGTTCCTCTTTCGCGGTCAAATAAAGTCAACTTTTTGCTGTATGCCTGCGGATTATCGGCGAAAATATAACTGAGTAAAGTAGATTTTCCCGAACCGTTTGGCCCTAATAACGCCCACTTTTCTCCTTTTTTTATTTCCCAGTTAATACCTTTGGCAATAACCTGTTTGCCATAAAAAATCTCTATATTCTCCATTTTTACGGCTATTTTGTATGCCGTCGGCGCATGTTGTGGAAACCTGCTCCAGTCAATAGAAATATCGGTTTTATTGAGCAATCTTTTTTCCAGTTCCGGTTTAAAAAAACAACATTCTTTGGCTGCCATAACTTTCCCGTCAGCCAACTCAAGCATATGCGAAGTAGCAGATGGCAAATCATTGGGCGAAGGCACCAGGAATATCAATTGTATATCACTTTTGCTGAGCTGATAAAACGCTTCATCGAGTTGCTTGCACGAAGAAGCATCCAAACCGATAAAAGGGTTGTCGAAAATAATCATACGTGGCTTTTCCAACAGCACTTTGGCAATCAACAGCTTTCTCAACTCTCCGCTCGATAGTTGAATTAACCTTCTGGTTAACAGCTTATCAATATTCAGTATCTCAAAGATATCATGGTACTTACCCGAAGGATTCAGGTTATAACCTGTAAAAAATTCTTCGACCGAAGGCGACCATTCCGTTTCCATGCTATTGAAACGCTGTTGGTAATACATCTCCTTGAAATCGGCTATGGAGTAAACAGAATTAAAACTCACTAGTTTAATGAATTCTTTCAAATGAGGCATTTTATCTGTTTCGCCGGATTCCAGGTAATCGCTTTTTATTTTTTCAAAGAAAGGATAATGCAATTCGCCTTCTATTAAATTATATTGTCCGCAAATAACCTGCGAAAATAAGGTTTTCCCGCTACCGTTCTTCCCCATAACACTCCATACTTCATCTTTTTTTATTTCCCAGTTCAATGGCTCGGTAAAAGGCGATTCGTATAAACGGGGAACTACGTTTTGCAGGCAAAGGAATGTTTTCATGTCAGTAAAATTAGTGCTCAAAGATACATATCTATTACAAGTGTTTCAAACAATTTCAGTATTATCCGATTATTTCATTCGTTGTCATAACAGTAAGAGTTCTATATTTATATCTTTGCAAAACCAGAATTATTTATGATTACAACTTGGTGCCATCAATGCCACTAAGTTAAGATATAATCAGATATCGATATTTTCATTACTTTTGTTTACTTATCTATAAATTTCCTAACAGTTACTAAGAAAATGGAATACAGACTAAATAAATATATAAGTGCTTCTGGTTATTGTTCGCGCCGCGAAGCCGATAGGCTGATAGAAGAAGGACAGGTAAAAATCGACGGGCGAAAAGCTACCGTCGGGATGCGTGTGCTACCCGGACAGAAGGTAAGTGTGCGGGGCGAATTAATCGAGAATGAAATGGAGCCGGTGTATATCGTGTTCAACAAACCGGTGGGTATAGAATGCACCACCGACACACAGGAAAAAGATAACATTATTGATTTTATCAGCCACGAGCAGCGTATATTTCCTGTCGGACGCCTGGATAAAGATTCGCAAGGGTTGATATTGCTTACCAACGATGGCGATATTGTAAACAAAATTCTCCGTGTTGGCAATAATCATAAAAAAGAATATATTGTTAAGGTAAATAAACCGATTACAACAGATTTTATTACACGTATGTCGCAAGGCGTGCCTATTTTGGATAGAGTAACCCGAAAATGCACAGTAAAGGAAATTAACCCGACCACTTTTCAAATTGAGCTTACGCAAGGGCTCAACCGGCAAATACGTCGTATGTGCGAATATTTTGGATATGAAGTGGTAAAATTGGAGCGCACCCGCATTATGAATATTAAACTTGGCTCTCTTGGGCAAGGTAATTGGCGTAACCTTACGCTTGTGGAACTGGAAGGCTTGTTTGATTTATTAGAAGAATCAAAAAGCGTAGATGAGGCTAAAAAAACATCGGCAAACAAAGCCTCCAAAGATAGTAACACAAGCAAGAGCAATGTGTCTAAACACCTGCATAACAAACCTACAGCTTCAGAAAATCCAAATCATAAACGAAATGCAAGGCCTTCGCATAATGCTTCCGGTAGCAAACACGGTGCAGCCAAAGGAAAATCGCAAGGGCGGCAACAACCGTCTTCTCGAAGAGGCAGATGATTGATATTTGTGATAGTTTTCTTCCTATTCCTCGTTCGCCTCAGTTGCTATGTGATTGCAAATCGGTAAGAGCGGTAACAGAATTATCGATATGATTTAGGTTGCGGTTGTACTTCTTCTACCGATATTTTTCTTTGGCTTTTATTTTGCTACACCCAAGGCAAAGCTTATTTTTATCCCTACTGCCAATGGATTAATCTTACCGACAACTGCTTTTCCATTGATTTGCGATTGCACTAAGCTATTCATCGGCAAGTTGCCATTGTCGTTGTAAGCGACAAAAGTTTGACTGTTTTCTTTTTGAATATTATTCAACCCATAATCGCAATAAATGCCGGTATATAGGGCATTGTTTTTACCGACGACCCATTTCATTCCGAGTTCGCCGGAAGCAAAGTAAGCTATATCAAACTCCAGATTGCCATCATTGGATAAGCCTGTATATTGACCTAAACCATATTCGGGAAGATCGTCGATAGTACGGCCGTAAGTAGGAAAGTACCCACTGGTAGCCAGTGTATAGTTATCTGTTTTATAAGTGGCAGACATAGGGAATCCTATTTTTCCACCTAAGGCGACGTAAAATTTGTCTTTACCTGCTGTTTGGTACTGAAACATCAATGGAATAGTAAGGTAAAGGATTTGTTGTTTTTCTTTGTAATCGTTTAAGTTGTATGAAAACACAAAATCGGTTCCGGGTAATAGTGAGCTAGAATTTGTAACTGCGTTGTAGCTTCCATCAGAATCATTGCCCGGTTTTGATTGAGCGGTAAAGAAATCAACACCTACACCGGTTTCTATGCCCCAGTGTTTGGAGAAAAACAGTGTATAACCTAATCCTGCTTTGCCGCCAAAACCGATGCTTTGCTTTGCATGTTCGGGATCGTATTGCAGTGATGATATGCCACCTCCGGCATGGATGGTAATTTCGTAGCGGGGGCTTACTTTTTCTTGAGCCCACAAACTTGTAAAAAACACAAGTGATATGATTGATAAAATTACTTTTTTCATATTGTATACTTTATTGTGATAAATCTCATTTTTGATGTGGTTTGTTAGTGAGGAGGTAACCCGAAGCCCTCACTAAATGGTGCTATTCTTTCACTACTTTTACTGTTTTATTATTTACTTTTACAATATAAATACCTGCGGGCAAACTACTCATATCAAATGGATTTGTTGTTGGTTCCATTATCAACTTTCCATTACTATCAAATACTTGTATTTTATCAATTATTAATTGTTCATTATTCATTGTTAATTGATTAACCGTTGGGTTCGGATATACCTTCAACTGGACATCGCTTGGTGCAATGGCATATGAACAGGTAGTATACATGTCATTGATAATAGCATAGTATTTACCTGTTTCAGTTATTTTCAAATATCCTTTTTCCGTGTCTCGGGGCAATGGTTCGGACTGGCCTTCTTTGTACCATTCTACTTTATTGCAGTCAATTCCTTGGTAAGTGGATGGTACCATTAATACATCTTTCCACATATGGACAAAGATATCATTGGCAATCGGCTTGTTGATGGTTACGGTATAGTGTTGAGTATCGCCGTTTTGGTTGGTAATGGTTACGGGAACGGTTTGCTTGCCGTATTGTGGCAGTGTGTAGGTATACGGATTTTGTTGTACTCCATTAATGGTAACAATGTCATCGACATCGGCTGTTACGTTTATGATAACTTCGTTATCGCCGCATTCGGCCATGATAGAGAAATCGTTGCCATTGCGTTCTGTAGCAACGCCATTAATGGTAATGTTTACCGAAATGTCGGTACTAAGAATCGTTAGCGTGGCCGAAACATAATTGACAGTATAGTTATTGCCTGCCGTCAAAGTGCCTTGAGTAATGGTGTGTGTACCTATTTCAAAGTTATCTACGGCTAAACTGCCATTCATTTGATCCCCATTGATCAGGGCGGGAGTCACATCATACGCCAACGCGGGTGTTTGGCCATAGTCAATAGTTTCGACAAGAGCGGTTACGGTAATGCCTTTCGGATTAACCGTCCAGGCACCGTTTACTGTATTGCCCAATGTATAGTTTGTATTGCTCAAAGTTCCTTCTACAGTAAAAGTATAAGGCATTGCGCTTGCATCGGTGGTATTATCAATACCAAAACTATTACTTAAGCCGGTAAGCACGCTGATGTCTTCTCCATTGACCAAATCGTTACATTCTAAACCCGGATTGCTTGGGCTATCGCCATAAGTTGAGTTTCCACCAAGGGCGGTTACGGTAATGGATTTGGGAGTTACACTTGCAACGCTGCTGGTAATATTACCGCAACCGGCAGCTGCTACGGCGTAATAATCTCCTACACCATCTACAGGACAAGCATTGGTGGCCTGCCCTCCTATTTCGGTATTATTTTTATACCATTTATACGAAATCGCTCCGTCGGCTTCAACGCTAAAATTCGCCACAGCGCCATATACGCCGCCCTGCGGTTGAGTAGTAAATTGCGTTGCGAGCGGGTCAACCGTAACCATCACATTTTGTACGCTGCTTGAGCAACCATTGGCAGCTAAGGTGTAGGCGTAGCTTACCGTTACAGGGAGCAAGGTAGTGTTTGCTAAAATTTCATCAGGATTACCCGTACCCGAAGCGGCGGCGTTGCTTATGCCTGCTACCGCAGCACGACTCCAAGCGTAGCTTGTACCGGCTGTTTGGCTTGTAGGTGTGTAGCTGAATCGTGTTTGATTGCAAATGGTCGGAGGTGTCGCGCTTGAGGTCAAAGCGGGAATTGGATTTACCACAACCGTCACATTTTGCGCGCTGCTTGAGCAACCATTGGCGGTTAAGGTATAGGCGTAGGTTACCGTTACTGGTTGCGAGGTAGTGTTGGCCAATACTTCATTAGGATTGTCCGTGCCCGAGGCTGCGGCGTTGCTTATGCCTGCTACTGCCGCACGACTCCAGGCATAGCTTGTGCCGGGCATTTCGCTTGTGGGTGTGTAGCTGAATTGTGCTTGGCTGCAAATAGCCGCAAGTGTTGCGCTCGAAGCTAAAGTTGGCGTTGGTTTTACTGTAATGGTAAAGCTGAGCGTATCGCCCGAGATAACGCAGTGTGGGTCTTGCGGGTCTTTGGGCACCACTTTAATGGTAACGGTTTTGGCTACCGCCGAAGTATTTACCGCCGTAAATGTTTTAATAGAGTCTGTGCCCAAAGTTTGCATACCTATTGCCGTGGCATCGGCAGGTACGGTGGCAAACCATTCGAAGCGCTTGGCGCCGTTGGTGCCGGAAAAGTTGAAGCGGGCAAAAGTTTCGCCGTTACACTGGGTGGTATTGCTCGCGGTTACCTGCATAACGCCGTTGTACGCCATTTGCACGGGATACGAAGGCAACTTATCGGGCTCGTATGCCTTGATAATCAGAGTATCGCCGGCTGTCAACAACAGCGAGGTAAGCGTATGTACGCCTGCTGCCACCGCCGTAGCTTCGGTGTGTTTAAAGGCCGGGTTATTTTTTTTGACAAATACAATGCTATCTACGGCATTTTTCAGCTCGTAGGTAAACTTGTTGCCTGTTTGCATGCCAATTTCGTAGGCAATAGGCGTGCTTTGGGTGGGGAAATAGGGGAAAGATTTTCCGTCCCAAACATTCCATGTCTTGGTATTATCGGTTGCCATGTCCCAAGCGTTGCTGCTCCAATTACCCGCTGTACTATAGAAGCTACCGCTTTGCAAGGTGGCAAGGGTGGTATCGGCGCCGGACAGGCCATTTAAATTTCCGGTAATTACTTGCGTGGTGCCTCCGCTGCTTACCGGCATACCCTCCCATGCGTAGTTGTTGACAATGTAGGCACCGGCATCGTTACGCCCCAGTACGCGGTTAATATAGGTGGTACTTTGCGTGGCGCTTACCGAGGCATTGGCTACTACACAATTTTTTATGGTAGAAGAAGAAGAGTTGTAGCCCACCAAACCGCCTACGCGAGCCGAGCTACCCGTTGCCGATACGCTACCGGTGGCATAGCTGCTTTGGATGGTAGAGTTAAAATGATTGTAGCCCACCAAACCGCCAACGCAAGCCGAGTTGCCCGTTGCCGATACGCTACCGATGGCATAGCTGTTGCTGATGGTAGACAAATAATTTAGGCCCACCAAACCGCCGACGTTGTTCAAACCTTTTAGCGTATCAATAGCAACGTTACAATTTTCTATAGTTGCTCTATTATAGCCCACCAAACCGCCTACATTCTCTTTTCCCACCACCTTAACACCTGTTATGTTCAAATTTTTAACGGTAGCGCCTCTAATGTGGCCAAATAGCCCCACATTGTCGGTGCTTGGCCTGTTAATGTACAGGTTGCTTATGGTATGCCCGCCGCCATCAAAGGTGCCCAGAAAGTACTTGCCTGTTTCGTTGGTGCCTATGGGTTCCCAGCCTTGGCCGGTAGCGTACATTCCTAGGTCAAGGTCGTTCATTAGCTTGTAATACTTACCCTGCGTTTGAAGCCCGTAGCTGTTTTTCAGCAAATCTCTGAGCTCGAGCAAATCCTGCACCGTACAAATTTCAATAGCGGTTTCGGGCGTTAATCCGTCGCCGCCACAAAAAAGATTACTTGGCAAAGTGCCCTCATTGGTAAAGTAGGGCAGGTCGAACCCCGACAATATTTTCCACACCTTGGTATCATCATTGGCGCCTTGGTGTGCAATACTCCACCCGCCTTGATACCAGCTGCCGCTCGCTGTGGTATAAAAGTCGTAGCTGTACAAATCGCCAGTCCCCTTGCCCGTGCCATTAACCGTATTATCGTCGGCACGGGTTGCTGTTGCGCTATTAACCATGATATTCATGGTATTTAGCGCGTAATTTCTGTTGAATGTGGCACCTGCGCCATCGCCCACAAGGCGGTTAATGCTGGTCATGAATGCACTTATAATTTCATTGGCAGCCAGCGAATTTTCTATTTTTGACGTTGTTGTGATTCTTCCTGCCAATCCGCCTACCGCTTCCCTACCGCTTATGTTGCCCGAAGCGTAAGAGTAGGCAATGCTAACTCCCTCGCCAAAACCCAGCAAGCCACCCACGTTCGAAGTACCATTTACCGTGCAGTTGGTGTATACATTTTCAAACGTTGTGCTCCCGGCGTAGCCCACCAGGCCTCCTACATTGCTGAAGCCGATAATGTTGCCGCTTACCACCCCGATATTTTTAATGGCAGCATGAAAGGTAGCTCCAAACAAGCCAACGTTGCTGGTAGTGGCCCGGGCTATGTTCAAATTCTTAATAATATGTCCACCACCATCAAATGTACCTTGAAACATTTTTGTGTAGTCCGAGGTAGATGTGCTATTACCTATTGGTGTCCAGCCGCTTGCATCGCCCCATCCTTCGAGATCGAGGTTGGTGGTCAGCTTGTAAAACTTACCGTTAGTAGCATTGCCATTCCCGGCATTAACGTATGCGGCAAAGTCGAGCAGCTGCTTTGGCGTGCATATTTCGTAGGCGGTAGCGGCGGTTGAGCCATTGCCGCCGCAAAATATATCGGCCAGGCCGCTTTTGAGGGTCAATACAGGCAACGCGCCGTCGGTGGCCAGCTGCCAAATTTTAAACTCATCACGGGCTATGTCCCACGCTGCGTTATCTTTCCAGTTGCTGCCGGTATTGTAAAAGCTGAGGCTTTTCAGCGTAGCATCGGTTTGGGTGGTACCATCGCTGCGCGTTACTACCGTATTGTTATCCTTCACCGTCATAGTGCTAAGGGCATGGCTGTTATAAACAGTAGAAATGTTATATCCAACCACACGGTTAATATAGGACGCTGCAGCCACAGATGTTACCGATGAATTAGCCGCCACTACGTTTTGTATAGTGCCGCTATTACCGCCTACCACTCCACCCACATAACATCCTGAATAGTTAGCCGTTACGCTTCCTGCAGCATAGGCATTGCGAATAGTGCCCTGATTCATACCCACTAAGCCACCCATAAAAGCTCCGATGCCATCTGTAGTAACATTAATATTGGCATAACAGTTCTGAATAAGAGAGCCGCCGTCGGCCAAGCCCACCAATCCTCCTACACGACCATTTCTATACGTGGTGTCCCTGACGCTACCGGTGGCATAGCAATTTTGTATGGTGGTATTACTGCTGACGCCAACCAAAGCGCCGGTAGATGTGCGACCCGTTACATCACAATTTTCCAGTCCAAGATTTTTAATGGTAGCACGGTAGGTACGACCAAAAAGCCCTGCAGAATAACGGGTGGCAACTGATACGGTTAAATTTTTTATTTTATGCGCGTTACCATCAAAAACGCCTTGAAAGGACCTTGTTTCAGCATACTGGCTAGCTAAGTCTACTCCTATGGTCATAAAAGAAACTCCGGACATGTCGATATCGGCTATCAGCTTATAGTACTTGCCCGAGGTTAAGTTACCGCCATCATTCTCTACATAGCTGCTAAGCGACTGCAAATCACTTATATTGCGAATTTGCCATGGGTTACCCTGGGTACCGTTGCCCTGTATACCGGCAGGCGGCCATGTCTGTGCCCATATATTCCCGGTTATAAACAGGACGAAGAAAATACAGAAAGTAAGTTTTTGTTTCATATTTGATCTTTTTAATTGTTATTCTTATGCTTATTACTGCTATTTTTTTTATCATACAAATTTACATTACATAAATAAATTTGACTAAAATTTTATTCCGTTTGAGTAAAAACTTTATTCCGTTTGCGTAAAAAAATAGTTTTCCGGATAAAAGTGCATTGTATTGGATGAATGACTGTCTGATTTTTTCATTATCACGGAGATTTTTTATTGAGAAAATCCGGATTCTTCTTTGAATATAAATCTATTCGTTGTTTTTTAATTATGTCACTTTCTAATTTTACCTAGGTTTCCGAACAATCGCATCACATAATAATGTCGATTTAACTTTTCAAGTTAAAAACAATAAAACTTTCAATTCCCAAGAAAGCTACCTAAAACTATTGTCAATCAACAAATAAGTTTGTAATTTTGAAAGATATATTAAATCGAAATAATATGGCAAAAGAAAATAAAATGTGTCAAAGTTGCGGAATGCCTATGGCGAAAGATCCGCAAGGAGGTGGAACAAATGCGGATGGAACAAAAAATCTGCAATACTGTAGTTATTGTTACCAGAATGGAGCATTTACATTTAATGGTAATGTAAAAGAATTTCAGGAATTTTGTAAAAATATGATGATTCAAAGTGGACAACCCAAATTTTTGGCATGGTTTTTTACCAGAGGGATGAGTCGCTTAGATAGATGGAAAAATAAATAATTGAGAAGTAAATCATTGTGAAACGAGCATGATAAAAAATCACACAAACCTATGATTATAATGCGAGTTTACTCATAAAGTATATAAATAATCAAATTAAGGTATTCGTGATTCCTTCGGAATTCATCTGACCTTAATGTAAAAAAATAAAATATAAACAGATGAAAAAGTATTTCTTGTTGGCATTAAGTTTATTAATGCTTGTTACAGTTTCGGCACAGGATATTAATCTTCCCAAGCCGGAAAAAAAAGGAGGCATGCCTTTGATGGAAGCCTTGGATAAACGCTCTTCTTATCGCGATTTCAGCACGGAAGAGATAGATAACCAAACATTATCTAACCTGCTTTGGGCTGCATGGGGCTATAACCGCGAAGATAAACGTACTGCTCCGTCTGCTAAAAACAATCAGGATGTAGATTTGTATGTTGTAAAAAAATCGGGAGCCTATTTGTATGATGCCCGCAATAATAAGTTGGTTCAGGTAAACACCGAAGATGTACGTAAATCAATGGGTAAGCAATATTATGTATGGGCGGCTCCGGTCAATATTGCTTTTGTGGTAGATAAAACAAAAGCAGATCCGGCATCCTCCATTACCAGCGGTTTTATATCCCAGAATATTTACCTGTTTTGTGCTTCAGAAGGGCTGGGTACCGTGGTCAGAGGCTTCTTTGATCCGGTAGAAGTAAGCAAAGCCCTGAAGTTGAAAGATACACAAGTCCCGGTATTGACTCAAACAATAGGAAAGAAGAAATAAAGCCCAAGTTTCTTTGAAATAAACGAAGAGACAGAATTCTAAATTCTTACTGAGTAAATTTAGAATTCTGTCTCTTTTATTTTGTGAAAATCCGTTATCCTATCTTTAATTATCCAGAGCAAATACCCTATTCTTTGCACTAAAATGAAAATAAATGTTAAATAAGAAAATAAAATAACTTATCTTTGTCCGATCATTATGATGAAGTAGATGATATTATTACATACGGCCATAACATTTCCCATTGTCGATCCGATATTAAAATTTCTTTTAATATTGCTCATCATATTATTTATTCCTTTACTTCTCAATAAAATACGAATTCCACATTTGTTAGGATTGATTATTGCAGGTGCTGTGGTTGGCCCTTATGGTTTTCATTTGATGGATCGCGATAGCAGTATTATTCTCTCGGGAACAGCCGGATTGCTGTATATCATGTTCCTTGCCGGTTTGGAAATGGACATGGAAGACTTTAAGAAAAACGCGAAAAAAAGTCTTGTATTTGGTCTTTATACCTTTTCAATTCCAATGATTCTGGGATTGCTTTCAGGAATCTATTTGTTGAACTATTCTCTTCAGACCTCTGTGTTGATGGCCTGTATGTTCTCTTCCCATACGCTTCTTACTTATCCCATTATCAGTAAATACGGCGTGGCCAAAAATAGGGCTGTCAATGTAACCGTAGGAGGAACCATGATTACCGATACGCTGGCATTGCTTGTGTTGGCTGTTATTGTGGGCATGCAAGCCGGCGAAGTGAATACGGAATTTTGGTTAAAGTTGTCGACATCCGTCATTGTTTTTGTGTTGGCTGTTGTTATTCTTTTTCCTATTATAGGACGTTGGTTCTTTAAAACTTTCGATGATAATGTTTCTCAGTACGTCTTTGTACTGGCCATGGTTTTTTTAGGTGCCTTCTTTGCAGAATTAGCTGGTCTCGAAGGAATTATCGGAGCATTTTTGGCAGGGTTGGCATTGAATAAGTTAATTCCGCAGACTTCTCCTTTGATGAACAGAGTAGAATTTGTTGGGAACGCCATTTTTATACCATTCTTTTTGATAGGAGTGGGAATGTTGATCGACTACCGGGTATTTTTTCAAGATTTTGAAACTATTAAAGTAGCTGTTGTTATGACGGTAGCCGCACTTATTGCCAAATATTTGGCTGCCTGGGCTACCCAAAAAACATTTAAATTTACACTTGACGAACGTCGTGTTATTTTCGGCCTTAATCCACATGCTGCGGCAACATTGGCTTTAGTATTGGTCGGGTACAATATAATTCTGAATCAACCCGAAATAGATGCCGCTGCCGCATTAGGACAGATAGTAAAACCCATCAGGTTGTTTAATGACAGCATATTGAACGGAACCATTGTTATGATATTGGTAACTTGTACCGTTGCTTCTTTTTATGCCCAAAAAGGAGCCAAGAACCTGGCTTTGGCCGAAGCAGCAGGGAAATCAGTTGCCAGCGAAGGCAGTGATCATAATGAAGGCCGGATCTTAATTCCGATTAACCGCCTTGAAGCAACCGAGAGCCTTATTGATTTGAGTATGACGATGAAAGCAAAGAAAGACAAATCGAAGCTCTATGCGCTGAATATTGTTAATAGCTCTGTTTCAGAATCGGAAGAATCGCTCGAAAGAAAGGCTAGACGCATTGTCGAGAGAGCAGCTGTTGCCGCTTCGGCTACCGATCATGGAATAGAAACACTAATCCGGTATGATATTAATATTGTAAACGGATTGATGGGTGTGGTAAAAGAACATAAAATTACAGACCTGGTGTTGGGGCTTCACCAACAAAAAGGCTTCTCGCAATCTTTTCTAGGTAGTTTAACCGGTGGTATTTTAAATAAATGCAACACTACTACCATGATCTACAAATATACCCAACCTCTAGCTACTGTAAAAAGGCACTTGATATTGGTGCCCGATAAAGCCGAAGAAGAAATAGGATTCCCGTTTTGGCTGATCAGGGTGTGGAATATTATTCACAATACCAGTGCAAAGGCGATATTTTACACTACCAAAGAAACCTTTGGATTTATCCGTGAAATGCAAGCTATGCATTCGATTGATTATGATTTTGTCGAATATAATGATTGGACAGATTCTCATTTCCTGGCAAAGGGCGTTCGCAGCGATGATAACCTTATTATTGTATTGAGCCGTAAAGACAGAGTTTCTTACAATAAGGTAATGGAAAAAACACCTAATTTCCTAAATAAGCATTACCAAAAAAATAGCTTTATATTGATATATCCTATGCAAGAAGGTGTCGACTATCAACCGAATGTGGATTTTACCAATCCGTCTTTACTTGAATTGGATGGCATTGGAAGAATTATTGCAAGGATATTTAAGAAGAAATAATTTACAGGAGGGGCAACTTAAAAGTTGAAACTAGGCCTTGGTAATAATAAGGTTTGTTGCTGCATAAAAAAAGAAGGCATCTTTTGAGATACCTTCTTTCGTATTGAATTTCTGCAAAATATTATCTTACGCGCTCTACATAAGAACCATCCGTAGTATTTACTTTAATTTTTTCTCCGGTTTCGATAAATAAAGGAACACGTACAGTAGCACCTGTTTCAACGGTAGCAGGTTTCATAGCATTGGTAGCCGTATCGCCTTTTAATCCGGGTTCGGTATAAGTAATTTGCAAAATAACAGTCATTGGCATATCTGCAAAAAGAATTGCTTCATCATCAGCATTTGCTACTACCTCTACAACATCTCCTTCTTTCATAAAATCCACTCCATTTATTTTTTCTTTTGGAATAGAAACCTGTTCAAATGTTTCCTGATTCATGAAATTATATCCCATATCATCTTGATAAAGATATTGATAAGGGCGATGTTCTATTCTCACTTCATCTAATTTAACGCCCGAACTGAAAGTGTTTTCAAGCATACGACCGGTTTCGATATTACGCATTTTAGTACGAACGAAAGCAGGCCCTTTACCGGGTTTTACGTGAAGAAATTCTACGATAGAGTAAAGTCCGTTGTTGAATTTAATACACATTCCATTTTTAATGTCTGCTGTAGTTGCCATTTTAATTTGTTTATTTATTTGATTTATAATTAATTATATCATTTTTGTTTTTGCCAGTTTAAGCTTTTTTATAACTTAAATGTTGTATTTACATGGCAAAGATAATAAAAAGTATGAAAACCCAAAGTAAGGCATTTAGATAGCGTTTTTAGGTATCATGTAATATTAACTTCTCAATAGTTAGCGGGAAAAACTTATATTCCAGTTCATGTATTTTACCAGCCAATGTTTCCGGGGTATCATCAATATATATATCACATTTGGCCTGAAAAATAATCTGTCCTTCATCATACCTGTTGTTTACATAGTGTATAGTTATTCCCGATTCTTTTTCGCCGGTAGCTATTACAGCCTCGTGCACATGAGATCCGTACATGCCTTTGCCACCATATTTGGGCAATAATGCCGGATGAATATTGATAATTTTATCGGGATAAGCATCAATCAAATTTGAAGGAACTTTTAATAAGAATCCGGCCAATACAATAAAATCAATCTGATACTGATTCAGTAAATCCAATATTCTGTTTGTTTCATTCATTTCCTTGGCTGTAAAGCAAATGCTTGGGACTCCAAGTTTTTTAGCCCGCTGGTGAACGCCTGCATCTTGTTTATTAGATAATATAATGGGGAAATGAATATTATTTTTCCCTCTAAAATAATTAATAATATTTTCGGCGTTAGAGCCGGAACCTGATGCAAAGATTGCTATATTCATTATTAGTTAAGAATTAAGAATTAGGAGTTAAAATTTTAGTTTTAATTTATAATTTGTATTATTTTACTTATTATTAAAAGCTCTATTTTCTGCACATTTGACGCGAATCTGAGCAGAAGAAAGAATTTATTTTGTTAAAAGTTGAGGTTATATCAAGAAAAAGTTGTTTCTTTGCAACTGCAAAATTAAAAACTAAAATTTAATATTAACTAAAATTTTACAATTATGTCAGACATTGCATCAAGAGTTAAAGCTATCATCGTAGAAAAATTAGGTGTAGAAGAATCAGAAGTAACTCCACAAGCTAGCTTTACTAACGATTTAGGAGCAGACTCTCTTGACACTGTAGAATTGATTATGGAATTCGAAAAAGAATTCGGTATCTCTATTCCAGACGATCAAGCTGAAAAAATTTCTACTGTAGGTGACGCTATTACACATATCGAAGCTGCAGCTAAGTAATTTAATTAATGTATAAATTGTCTAAAAAATTTTCATCAAATAGTAATTTCATGAGGTTTTTAGACAATTTTTACTTTTTTCTTATTATAGAAATATGGAATTAAAAAGAGTAGTAGTAACAGGTTTAGGAGCGGTTACGCCACTTGGGAATTCTGTTCCCGAGTTTTGGAAAAATCTTACAAATGGAGTAAGTGGAGCAGCGCCTATTGCTGGTTTTGACGCATCAAAATTTAAAACACGCTTTGCGTGCGAAGTAAAAGGTTTTGATCCTAATAATTATTTTGATAAAAAAGAAGTTCGTAAAGTCGATCGCTATGCCCAACTTGCAGTAGATGCGGCCAAAGAAGCTATCGAAAATCGCGGTTTGGATTTGGATAAAATCGACAGAAATGAAGTAGGTGTTATTATGGCTGCCGGAATTGGTGGTATATCTACTTTCGAACAAGAAGTAGGGTACTATTTTACACACGAAGCAGATGGGCCTAAATTTAATCCGTTTTTCATTCCGAAAATGATTGCGGATATTGCTGCCGGACAGATTTCGATCATGTACGGATTCAGAGGACCTAATTATTCTACAGCTTCGGCGTGTGCTTCTTCTACCAATGCCCTTATTGATGCTTTCAATTACATACGTTTGGGGCAAGCCAATGTTATTTTGGCCGGAGGAGCAGAAGCAGCCATTACTCCCAGCGGGGTAGGCGGATTTAATGCTATGACCGCTTTATCTACCAGAAATGATGAACCTACAAAAGCATCACGTCCTTTCAGCAAAAGCCGCGACGGATTTGTTATCGGCGAAGGCGGCGGTTGTATTATTTTGGAAGAACTAGAACATGCATTAACACGTGGAGCCAATATCATATGCGAAATGGTTGGAGGTGGATTATCTGCCGATGCCTACCACATGACAGCTACCCACCCCGAAGGTCTTGGCGCAAAACTCGTAATGGGTCGTGCTTTGAAAGATGCTCATATGAGCCCCGAAGACATAGACTATATCAATGTTCACGGTACTTCTACTCCTGTAGGTGACGTATCTGAAGCAAAAGCGATTAAAGATTGCTTTGGCGAACATGCTTACGAATTAAATATAAGTTCTACCAAATCAATGACAGGACACTTGCTTGGAGCTGCCGGAGCAGTAGAAGCAATGGCTTGTATCTTAGCGGTAAAAAACGATATTGTTCCACCAACCATTAACTTTACCGAAGGAGATGAAGATGAGAATATTGACTATAAACTCAACTTTACATTTAATAAATCACAAAAACGCGAAGTAAAAGCGGCCTTGTCGAACACATTCGGATTCGGTGGACACAATGCCAGCGTGATATTCAAGAAATTTACAAAATAAAACGTGTTTAAAAATCTTGTAACGAACCTAAGGCTCTTTATGCAAAAAAAGCATAAAGAGCCTTATTTGCAATTTTACAATATATTAGGATTTTATCCTAAAAATATTTCTTATTACGAAATGGCTGTTATCCATCGTTCGTCAGCCATTAAGTCCGAATCAGGAGTATACATCAACAATGAACGCCTTGAATTTTTGGGAGACGCCATACTCGGAGCTGTTGTTGCCGATGTATTATACCACCATTATACCCATCAGAAAGAAGGGTTTCTATCAAATACCCGCTCTAAAATCGTACAACGCGAAACCTTGAATAAGATTGCGGTTGAAATAGGTCTGGATAAGCTGATTGTTACTTCCAAGAAAAACAATATCCAAAAAAACAACATTTACGGCAATGCTTTTGAAGCTTTTATCGGTGCCATTTATCTTGACCAAGGCTATGTGAAATGTCGTGAATTCATTGTAAATAAGATTCTTACTTCATCTTTGAATATTGATAAAGTCGTAAAAAAAGAGCAAAATTTCAAGTCGAAGATTTTGGAAGTTTCCCAAAAAAACAAAATAGACCTGATTTTCTATCCGGTACAAGAGAAAAAATTGGAAAATCATAAAATGTTTTTCGAAACAGAAGTTCAGATGAATAATATACCTGTTGCTACAGGAACAGGTAATTCCAAAAAAGAAGCACAACAAAAAGCAGCTCAATCTGCATTGCATAAAATTAAATCCGATAAAGATTTATTTGAAAGAATTGTTTATCATAAAGAAATAATAGAGGAAAATAATACAGAACCGGTAGGAGAAACAATCATGTAATTATTGTTGCCACAAAGGACAGAATCAATTTATTTCATATATTTGCAAAGACACCTAGCATTTTCATGACCTTATTTTTAAGAATTACATTTTCTCCCATTCTAATGAGTATAAGTATAATTTGTTTATTGCGAATAAAAGAGAACTTTCATATACACAAAAACACAAATCTAAGTCAGTCAAATTAAAGATAAACT
>JAVBUB010000010.1:0-4184 GCA_031555675.1 Paludibacteraceae bacterium
TTCTTCGGGATTCATATTGTTGAGTTCTGTTTCCGACAGGATATTGGTAAGTGAGGATTGAACTCCCCATTTCGCATAGTTTTTCAATGCATTAAAATTCGAATATTGATTCAATTTCTCGTTCGAACGTTTTTTTAATATATCAACAACGAAGTTATTGTAAGCTTCTGTATCAATTTTCGGATCATTTAATCGCCCTTCTATTAACTCTACAGTTTTTTCAAAATTTTCATTTAATCCGGATATATAAACGCATATGCGATTCTCTTTTGTGATAAAATCTATACTGGAAGCCAATTTGTAAAGTTCGCTTTCTATTTGTTCGGCGGTTTGGATTGATGCTCCCAGATATTTCAAATAATCGAAAGCCGTACTAAATGCTTTGTCGTTATCATTTCCCATTTCATAAACATATTGCATGACGAATAGCGGATTCGTAGTGTTTTGCTTATAAAGGGTCGTAATGTTATTTTTCACTTTGAATTGAGATAAATCTTTATCAAAGTCCAAGAATAGTGGTTCTATCGGGTTTACGGGACGTTTTTTGATTTTGGCAAGGAAAGCGCTTTCTTGATCGCGATTGGCTGTAATTGGAGTGATTTGGGGTTTTTCTATTTTCTTATCATTCGGTTTTCCTTCTGTTTTATAGACAACAGCATAGTTGTTATTAAAGTATTTATTGCAAAAATCAACAATATCTTGCTTGGTCAAACTGGATTGGAAATCGATTTTATTTACTACATCTTTCCACGGAATATTATTAGCAAAAGCATTCAGCAACACATATGCCGCATAATCTATTTCTTGTTGCTGATAATATTGTGATAACCTGAAATTATTAATAACAGCTTCGAGAAGAGAGTCGTCAAATTCTCCTTTTTTTAGTTCTTCAAGTTGTCCTAACAATAAATCCCGGACTTCATCTAATGTTTGTCCGGCTTTGGGTGTTCCATACATCACAAACAGGCTATAATCCGCTAATGGGCGGGAATAACTTCCTCCTTCCAGTACTTTTTGTTTTTTTACCAGGTTTAAATCTATTAATCCTGCTTTGCCGTTAGTCAGCATATAATCTACGAGCTCCAATATCGCCGCGTCCTTGGTATTGGCGGCCGGCATACGATATCCGATGCTAAGACGGGCGGCTTCCAATCCGGTTACTTCTTTTACAACTGGTTTTGTAATGGGGGTTTCTTCAGATATTTTCAATTCCGGAGTTTTTTTGGGTTTCATCCAACTGAAATATTTATCAATAATTTTAATAGTTTCATCGGGATCCAAATCTCCGGCCATACAAATAGCCATATTATTAGGGACATAATAGGTGTCGAAGTATTTCTTTATATTGGTAATCGAAGGATTTTTCAGGTGTTCCTGCGTTCCCAAAATAGTTTGTTTTCCATATGGGTGATGCGGAAAAAGTGCACTCATCAGTGTGTCATTCATGCGCCACCAGTCGCGTGTAAGGCTCATATTATATTCTTCGTAAACGGTTTCCAACTCTGTGTGAAATAATCGGATAACCGGTTCTTTGAAGCGTTCTGCCTGAATCATCGCCCAATTTTCTATTTCGTTTGAAGGAATATTTTCGATATAGGCTGTTTGATCGTAAGAAGTAAAAGCATTGGTGCCTTGCGAACCGATGGCCGACATCAATTTGTCATATTCATTAGGTATAGCATATTTTGAGGCTTCTTGTGAGATGCTGTCAATTCGGGCATAAATCGACTTGCGTGCTTCTTCGCCGGTTGTTTGCCTGTAAACTTCATAAAGTCGTTCTATTTCGTCCAGCAAAGGTTTTTCATTTTCATAATCGGATGTTCCAAATTTGACTGTTCCTTTAAACATCAAGTGTTCAAAATAATGTGCTAACCCTGTTGTTTCGGCGGGATCGTTTTTTCCGCCGACACGCACACCTATATATGTTTGAATACGTGGCTTATCTTTATTTACCGAAAGATAAACTTTTAATCCGTTGTCTAATGTATAAATACGAGTATTCAACGGATCATTTTCAACCGTTTCATAGATGTATTTTGATTCATTTTTCTTGTCGCATGAAATAAAAAAAGCAGCGACTAATAAAGGGATTAATAAAATGATTTTTTTCATGTGTAAATATTTTATTTTTTATGTTCCAGTTCCATGAAATTGGATTTTTCATTGCTTATAATGAAATTCATGCAAATACTCATTTTAAAGTAACGAAATTACACGGAAAATATTATCTCTAAATGTAACTTTAGAAAATGGAAACAACAAAAATGCCCAAGTTTTGTAACTTGGGCATTTTCTATTTTATAGCTTAAATTTAGAGCTTGTCTAAAATTAATTATTCTCCGGACGTAATTTACGTACTACTGCACCGGCTCTCCACATTTCGCTTTCGCGTAATTCTTTCAATTCTTTTTCTAATCCTTCGCGGTAATCGGGTTTAGAGTTGGTGTCGATAGAGCGTTGCGCTTCGTTTCCGGCAGCTACTTCGGCATACAGTTTTGCAAATACCGGTTTAGTTGCATCGTGGAATGGCCCCATCCAGTCTAACGCACCGCGTTGAGCAGTGGTAGAGCAGTTGGCATACATCCAATCCATGCCGTTTTCGGCGAAAAGAGGCATTAACGATTGTGTTAATTCTTCTACTGTTTCGTTGAATGCTTCTGATGGCGAGTGTCCGTTTTCGCGTAATACTTCGTATTGTGCTAATAATATTCCTTGAATGGCTCCCATCAGGGTTCCACGCTCGCCTGTCAAGTCAGAGTATACTTCTTTTTTGAAGGTAGTTTCGAACAGATATCCTGAACCTACACCAATACCTAAGGCAATAGCGCGTTCTTTAGCACGTCCGGTTGCATCCTGGAATACAGCGTAAGATGAGTTCAATCCTCTGCCTTGCAAAAACATGCGGCGTAATGATGTTCCAGAACCTTTAGGGGCTACTAAAATTACATCAATGTCTGCCGGAGGAATAATTCCTGTACGTTCTTTATAAGTGATGCCAAATCCGTGAGAGAAATATAATGCTTTTCCTGCTGTCAGATATGGTTTAATGCGTGGCCACACTTCGATTTGAGCGGCATCAGACAATAGGTATTGAATAATAGTAGCTTTTTCGCATGCTTCTTCGATATCGAACAGTGTTTTTCCGGGTACCCAACCGTCGGCCACTGCTTTGTCCCACGTTTTTCCGCCTTTGCGTTGTCCGATAATCACATTAAATCCGTTATCTCTCAGGTTTAATGATTGTCCGGGACCTTGAACGCCATAACCGATTACGGCAATTGTTTCGTTTTTTAATACTTCTCTTGCTTTTTCCAATGGAAATTCGTCGCGGGTTGCAACTGTTTCGTCTACACCGCCAAAATTCATTACTGCCATTTTCTTAGTTTGTTTTTTAGTTACAAGTTACAAGTTACGAGTTACAAGGTGTAAACAGGTAGACCAGTAAACGAGTAAACGAGTTATTTTAATATTTTATTTTTGTTTAAATTTGAGGATACAAAAGTAATGTTTTTATTCTTATATTATAATATTTTTATTGTTTTGATTGATAAATTATTTTTGTTTGTTACTAAATTCTACTTTTTACTAACAGTTTCCCACAAAATTCTTGCTTTACAAATGGATTTATCATCTCTTTTTATTTCAAAATGAAAATCATCGGGTTGTTTTTCCTCATAATATATTTGAATGTCTTCTCCCCAGAATGATTCGTTTATATAATTCATTTCGAGTCGTTTAATTCGCCGTGATTTATACATATCCAGCGAAAATAAATCGCATAGCCATTGTACATAACTAATGCTGTTTACATGTCCATTGATGTCAATATCACTGTATTTGACTGTAAACTCAGCCACGCTTTCTCCTTCAATGGCACCCAACCGGATTGGTTTTTCAATGATTCCGGGGTCTTGTTTGGCCACTTCTTTCAAGCCTTCGATGCTTAGTAAATCGACAGGCCGGCGGGTATTCATGTCAAACATCACCCAGTTGGAACAGGCGCCTCCAATAGTTTCATTGTTGGCGTTTGTAATAACAAAATTACGGGTAGTGGCCAACCGTCCTACTTCTTCGACCCAAGTCCGGATATTGAAGTGTTGATTTTCGACCAGAGCTGTATTCATTTCAATGGCTATTTTCGTCAATACCCAAGAACTTTTAATGGATTGAAGCTTTTTTAATCC
>JAVBUB010000141.1:0-9610 GCA_031555675.1 Paludibacteraceae bacterium
AGCATTTTATTGCGCATGTTTTCGGCATTGACTTGTTTATTTTCGCGGATAAGGGCTTGCTGATGGTCGTAAACTTTAGCTTTGAGTGCGTCGAGATAGCTGTTGGTGGATTTGGCTTCGCCTGTAGTGCCTTTCATGCAACTGCCCTCGACAGACCATTTGTCGGGATGTGCGTAGCGTTTGGTACTGAATTCGATGCGCTCACCGTCGACCGTCACGCGCATGTAAATGGGAATAAGTCCGTTGGTGGTGGTTTTTGCTCTCTTTGCGTAAAAGAGAATGGAAAGTTTTGTGTTCATTTTGTGGTAATCTCTTAATGTGACAAAGTTAATTTTTACACGATTAAAAATCAAGACGTTCAGCTAATGAACTTCTTGATAATGACCGCTTTTCAACTAAATTCGGTTACCCGAGATTCTCAACTGTCCGGGTACCCGAATTTGGTTCGTACATATTGAGATTTTATGGAGTTTTTTGCATATCGCCAAAAAACAAAAAACTCGCAAAATGTTGATTTTGCGAGCTTTTGCCAATTTTTGATTGTTGTTTTGTGCGGATGAAGGGACTCGAACCCCCACGCCTCGCGGCACCAGATCCTAAGTCTGGCGCGGCTACCAATTACGCCACATCCGCTAATGCGAGTGCAAAGATAAATATTTATTTTGTCTTTGCAAAATTCCCGCAAATATTATTTAAAATTTAAGATTCAATATTCAAAATAAAAGC
The DNA here is from genome assembly GCA_031555675.1 of Paludibacteraceae bacterium. Classification (GTDB taxonomy): domain Bacteria; phylum Bacteroidota; class Bacteroidia; order Bacteroidales; family Paludibacteraceae; genus JAISJU01. The sequence continues at coordinate 727 of JAVBUB010000141.1, forward strand.
GTTAGCCAATCTTGAATATTGAATTTGGAATCTTGAATCTAATTATAATACGTTGATTTCTTTCAACACATCGTTAGTAGCACGAACAGCAGCAGCGCTCTTTTCGAACAATGCTTTTTCTTCGTCGTTCAATTTAACGTCAACAATTTTTTCCAATCCGTTGCGTCCGATAATAGCAGGAACACCAATACAGATATCTTTTTGTCCGTATTCGCCATCAAGCGCTACGCAAGAAGTAATCATTTTCTTTTGGTCTTTCAAAATAGATTCAACTACGAAAGAAGCGGCTGCTCCCGGAGCCATCCAAGCCGAAGTGCCTAATAGGTTAGTTAATGTAGCACCACCTACCATAGTAGCTTTTACTACATTTTCTAATTCTTCTTTGCTCATTAATTCGCTTACAGGAATTCCTTTGTAAGTAGCCAAACGAGCCAATGGAATCATAGTAGTATCACCGTGTCCACCGATAACCATACCTTCAACTTCGTTAGCGTTACATTTTAGCGCTTGGCTTAAGTTATATTTAAAACGAGAGCTGTCCAAAGCACCACCCATACCGATAATACGGTTTTTAGGCAAGCCCAAGCTCTTAAGAGCCAAGTAAGTCATAGTGTCCATTGGGTTAGAAACAACAACGATGATAGCGTTTGGAGAATGTTGTAAAATGCTGTTGGCTACGCTTTTTACGATTCCTGCGTTTACACCGATAAGCTCTTCGCGAGTCATACCCGGTTTACGTGGAATACCAGATGTAATCACTACAACATCAGAATTAGCAGTTTTAGCATAATCGTTAGTACAACCTGATACAACTGTGTCGAAGCCGATCAATTGAGCAGTTTGCATAATATCCATAGCTTTTCCTTCGGCTACTCCTTCTTTAACGTCAAGCAAAACAACTTCGTTTGCTACTTCATTCAATGCAAGAACATTGGCACATGTGGCACCTACGTTTCCGGCACCTACAACTGTTACTTTAGACATAATACTTTAGTTTTTAAAATTTATATAAATATTTTTGATATCCGAAATTGACCCACAAATTTAATCGTTTTTTTAAAATAAAGACGAAATCGAATTTCTTTTTCTCCTATTTTTAATAGTTTTTATCTTTTTACTTTTATTGAAGACTATTTTTATTTTTATACATTTGCAAATGTCTTGAAATCTAAATGTGAAAAATTAAGGATTTAGAGTTCGGAATAATGAATAAAATTAAAATTTCATCAACTTTATAAACATTAATAACGTTATAAGCTTTATAGCATTAAAACAAAGCATGTTGCCAAAAATAAATCAGAAATATATCATTGTTGCCGTCTTTTTGTTGATGACGGTTTTGTTCTCTTTTTATATGGTTAAAACCCAGCGGGAGAAAAAGGAAATCGCAGCCATGATCGATTATGAGAAACAAAAATTGGAACAAGAGTATACCAATTGGAATTTTCAGAATGAAACCACTAATCTTACCATAGGAAATGATTCGCTTCTTTTATTGTTAAATCAGGAGAGAGAAAAAATACACTATTTGTTGGAAAGGATAAAAGTGTTGGAGTCCAGTGATGTGCGTCAGTTTAATGAATTACGCAAGGAACTTGACGCCACGCGCGAAACAGCCAGGTATTATATACGTCAGGTAGATTCGCTCAATACCATTAACAAAAACCTGCAAACAGAAAATAAAAAAATAAAGCAACGTAACGAAGAAGTGGAAGTTACCTTGCAACAATTATCGGAAGAAAAGAAAATGCTTTCCGAAAAGATAGATTTGGCATCAGTACTCGAAACCGAAGATATTCGTATCGATGGACTTTTGGCTAATGGAAAAATAACAGCTTCTCTGTTCCGTACCGAAAAGTTTCAATGCTGTTTTCGTATATTAAAGAATAAATTAACTCCGGTGGGGCGAAAAGAGATTTATCTGCGGTTTACAAATCCCGAAAATTTCCTGTTTGAAAATCAGGAAAAAGATACTTTTGCCTATGAAAATAAAAATATTCAATTTTCGGCTCATAAAACAATAGAGTATGGAGGTGAAGATATGGATATTTGCATGTTTTGGAATGCCAAGCAACCGATGAAAGCCGGTTTTTATCGTGTTGGTATTTTTGTGGATGGCTTTTTAATTGGCGAGAGGGAAGTGATGTTCTGACCTCTCTCCTTGTGAGAGGATGGGAGGAGAGGTTTTCAATACCTCTTTCCCCATAATTTCCGCAACCACTCTATTGTTTTATTTTCCGCGGCGTTGTTTTGCGGTTTCCAAAAACGTTTATTCTTGACCTTTTTCGGTAAATATTCCTGATCTATAAAATTGTTTTCAAAATCGTGTGCATATTGGTAGTTTTTACCATAATCCAGTTGCTTCATGAGTTTGGTTGGCGCGTTTCTTAAGTGCAATGGCACTGGTAAATTCCCACTTTCTTCTACAAATGCCAGAGCTTCTGATATAGCCATGTACGAAGAATTACTTTTAGGACTTGAAGCAAGATAAATCGTAGCTTCCGATAATAAAATCCGTCCTTCGGGCCAACCTATTTTTTGCAATGAGTCGAAACATGCGTTGGCAATCAGCAGCGCGTTGGGATTGGCCAAGCCGATGTCTTCGGCAGCTGAAATAACCAACCTGCGCGCAATAAACTTAGGATCTTCTCCTGCTGCTACCATTCGTGCGAGCCAGTATACCGCTGCGTCCGGATCGCTTCCCCTGATTGATTTGATAAATGCCGAAATAATATCGTAGTGCATTTCGCCATTCTTATCATAAGCCAGTGGATTTTCCTGTAAACGTTCCGTTACAATTTTATTATTGAAAATTATTTTATTGGATTCTTCCGCGCTAACAACCAAATCGATAATGTTGAGCAATTTGCGTGCATCGCCTCCCGAAAATCGCAACAGAGAATCATACTCTTCAATAATAATTTCTTTTTCTTTCAGGATAGGATCATATTTTAAAGCCCTGTCTACCAGCTCCAATAAGTCGTCTTTTTCCAACGATTTCAGTACATATACCTGACAGCGCGAGAGTAGGGGAGTAATTACTTCAAACGAAGGATTTTCGGTTGTAGCACCTATTAATGTGATGGTGCCGTTTTCCACAGCTGCCAGCAACGAATCTTGCTGTGCTTTGCTGAAACGGTGTATTTCATCAATAAATAAAACCGGATTTCCGGCATTGAAAAAACGGGTACTTTTAGCTTTGTCAATCACTTCCCTCACGTCTTTAACTCCCGAACTAATAGCACTTAAGGTGTAAAACGGAACATCTAATGTGTTGGCAATAATACGGGCCAATGTTGTCTTTCCTACTCCCGGAGGTCCCCAAAGAATAAAAGAAGAAATATGCCCCGAATCGAGCATCTTGCGCAAAATAGCATTTTCGCCCACCAAGTGCTTTTGTCCGATGTATTCGTTAAGCGCTTTCGGACGCAATCGTTCTGCTAAAGGTATTGACATTTTGTTTGTAAAGTTATAATGTTAAAAGGTTTATAAAGTAGAAGAAAAGTGCCTTGCAGAGTACTTTATAACTTTATGAACTTTACAAACCTTATAAACTCATGCATGAATACAAAGATAATAAAATTTGCCTTATTTTAATTGCAATGTTCAAATCACAATTGTCAGAAATAATAATTCTTCATAAAAACACTTGTTCTTACGAAATAAAAATCTATTTTTGTCCTTGAAATAATAAAAACGTTATGGCAGTAGATACAAAAGCAATCATAAAATCGGCAGAAGAGAAAATGGAAAATGCCGTATTTTTTTTGGATGAAACATTATCTCATATTCGTGCCGGAAAGGCAACTCCAAAAATTCTGGATGGAGTCAAAGTAGAATACTACGGAAGCTTGGTGCCTATCAGCAATGTGGCGTCTGTTACCACTCCCGATGCCAGAACTATTGTTGTGTTACCTTGGGAAAAACCGTTGATGAAAGATATCGAAAGAGCCATTATGAATTCCGAAGTAGGCATTACACCCGAAAACAAAGGTGAAATGATTCGTTTGTCTATTCCGCCACTGACCGAAGAGCGTCGTAGAACTTTGGTAAAACAATCGAAACAAGAGTGTGAAGATGCTAAAATCAGCGTGCGCAATGCCCGTCGTGATGCTATTGAGCAACTGAAAAAAGCGATTAAAGACGGACTTCCCGAAGATATGGAAAAAGACGCCGAAAACGATGTTCAAAAAGTACACGATAAATTTATCAAAAGAGTAGAAGATTTATTGGCGAACAAAGAAAAAGAGATTATGACTGTGTAATTTCCTTTTTTCAAAAAATATAAAGGCACCGGCAGCGCAATTTTATTTGTGTACCGAGTGCCTTTTTAAATTAAAAATTAAAAAATGAAGAAAATGAAAGAATAGAAAAATTTTGAGAAACAGAGATTTTTTATTACTTTCATTCTTTTAATTATTTTCATTCTTTCATCATATGAAAGGTCTTGTTATTAAAAATACAGGTAGTTGGTATCAGGTTAAATCTGATAATGGAAGTTTGGTAGAAGCCAAAATAAAAGGAAATTTTCGTATGAAAGGCATACGGACTACCAATCCTATTGCTGTTGGCGACCGTGTTGTTTTTGAAGTTAATTCCGAAGGACAGGCGCTGATATCGGACATAGAACCCCGTCGTAACTATATAATCCGTAGAGCTTCCAATCTTTCCAAACAATCGCATATCATTGCTGCCAATATCGATTTATCGGTATTGATTGTAACCATAAATTACCCTGAAACATCTACCGTTTTTATCGATCGTTTTCTGGCTACAGCGCAAGCCTATAATATTCCTGTTTGCCTGGTGTTTAATAAAGCAGACTTATATACCGATGATGAAAAAGAATATTTGTCGGGTATGATGCATTTGTATGAACACCTGGGATATAAATGCCTTGCCATATCTGCCCTTAATAATGTGGGTATAGAGAAATTGCAGGAGGAACTGAAAGATAAGATTACCCTGTTTTCCGGACATTCGGGAGTCGGAAAATCGACGCTGATTAATGCTGTGGTACAAAAGCCTATTGCCAAAACCGGAATCATTTCCGATTATCACAAAAAAGGAATGCATACCACTACTTTCTCAGAAATGTTTGAATTGTCCGGTGGAGGTTATATTATTGATACTCCTGGTATCAAAGGTTTTGGTACCATAGACATGAAGACACAGGAAGTAGGACATTATTTTCTCGAAATATTTGCCAAATCAGCCGAATGTCGTTTTTATAATTGCACCCATACACATGAACCAGGATGTGCTGTAATAGCAGCTGTTGAAAACCATGAAATAAGCCAATCGAGATATAATTCTTTCCTGAGCATTCTGGAAGATGTTGGTGCGGAAAAATATAGATAATGATATTAGATAAATGCCTTCGGCGATAAAATATTTCGTGATAAATATTGATAAAAACAGCTTTATCCATGTTTATGCCGAAAGTATTTATCCATTTTTAATTTTAATATTGTATGAAAGGCGATATATATTCTATAGAAAAAAGGATGCGGATTATTTTTATTGTCGTATTGGCAGTAATTGTATTCTCGTCTACTTATTTCACTAATCGCTTAGTGAAGAATCTTTCCGATGAAGAAAAGAACCGTATGGAAATTTTGGCCGAAGCCACCCGTTATCTGATAGAAGCCAAAGAAAATGAAGATCTTTCGTTTGTGATGAAGATAATATCTATGAATACTACCATTCCTGTTATTATTATCGACGAAAACGATAACCTGGTTAATTCGCGGAATATTAAAGTAAAAGGCGATGAGGATAAGTTTTTTAAGGAAAAAATACAGGAATTCAAGACCAAAAATCTACCCATAGAAATCTCTTTTACTACTGGCGAAAAGCAATATTTTTATTATGGTGATTCCCTTTTGTTGATACAATTGTCGTATTTTCCTCTTGTGCAGTTGATTATAATAGTGGTATTCTGTGCTGTTGTTTTGTATGCTTTGCTGAGCACCAAAAAAGCTGAGCAAAACCAAGTGTGGGTTGGATTATCAAGAGAGACTGCTCATCAACTGGGTACGCCTATTTCTTCGCTATTGGCGTGGGTTGAGATACTGAAAAGTGAAGATATTGATCCCAAGTTGATGGAAGAAATGTCGAAAGACGTTAACCGACTGAGTGTTATTGCCGAACGTTTTTCCAAGATAGGCTCCAAGCCCGATTTCGAAAAATTTGATTTAGGAGAGGTATTGGACAATGCCCTTAATTACATGAGAAACCGCGTGTCGCAAAAGGTAAAGATCAATAGCTATATAGAACCGGGAATTGTTTTGCCGTTGAATGTGCCTTTGTTCGAATGGGTAATCGAAAATCTATGTAAAAATGCCATTGACGCTATGGAGGGAGATGGAAAGATAGATGTAAATGTATGGCGAGAAGGTAATGAAGTGTTGATGGATATAAAAGATAGCGGAAGAGGTGTTCCGAAATCAAGATTCAAAACAATATTTAATCCCGGATATACTACAAAAAAGAGAGGTTGGGGGCTTGGCTTGTCATTGGTAAAGCGAATTATAGAAGAATACCATGGCGGAAAAATCTTTGTTAAGAGTTCGGAGGCCAATAAAGGAACAACTTTTAGAATAATATTGCCATTGATAAACAACGATTTAAGATAAAATAATCTTAAAAAACAAAGAATTATTTTCTTTATAAAACTTATTTTCATACCTTTGTACGATTTTTAAATAAAGCACATTTTGGGCAGATTTAGCGAGTATATAGTTCCATTACGCAATTTAAAAGGCGATGTTAATAAGTTTGAATATAAACTTACTAATGATTTCTTTGTTAAAATTGATAGTCAGGAAATTGGTAAAGGAAAATTGGATGTTGCATTGACCGTGAAAAAGATAGGCGAAATTTTTGAGCTTAGCTTTGACATCAATGGAGTTGTTCAGGTTCCTTGCGACCGCTGTTTGGATGACGTAACACAGCCCATTACCACACAGGATAAAATATTTGTAAAATTCGGAAAAGAATTTGCAGAAGAAGACGGAAATATAGTTATTGTTCCGTTTGAGGAAGGTGAAATAAATATAGCTTGGTTTATTTTTGAGTTTATAGCACTGAATGTTCCGATGAAACACGTTCATCCGTATGGCAAGTGCAACAAAGCGATGACTTCAAAATTGAAACAGGTAAGTACGTACGAGAAAGAAGATGAAGGCGGTAACGACCAGATGCCAGATGTCGATTTTGAAGAAGAAATAGATAATTCAGAGACAGATCCCAGGTGGAACGAACTCAAAAAAATAATAGACAACAACGACGAAAATAATAATTAATAAAAATAAAAGAAAATGGCACATCCCAAGAGAAAACAATCGAAACAAAGAACAGCTAAAAGAAGAACTCATTACAAAGCTGCAGCTCCAACATTAGCAGTATGCTCAAACTGTGGTGCAGTACACATTTTCCACACTGTTTGCGGATCATGCGGATTTTATAGAGGAAAATTAGCTATCGAAAAATTAGCTCAAGCTTAATTTTGATATATTTTTGAATATCATAATGAAAGCCGTGAACTTAGGTTTTATGGCTTTTTTATGTTTTAAAAAATTACAATGTCAATGGAAAAATTAAATGCGGTCATTACTGGCGTAGGAGGCTATGTTCCGGACTATATTCTGGACAATGAAGAGTTGAGCAGAATGGTTGATACCACCGATGAGTGGATCATGACACGGATCGGCATTAAAGAGAGACACATTTTAAAAGACAAAACGTTGGGAGCTTCCTTTTTGGGAACCAAAGCAGTAGAACAACTTATTGAAAGAACTGGTGTTAATCCGGAAGATGTAGAACTGGTAATCTGTGCAACATCTACTTCCGATTATGTGTTTCCTGCCTCATCTGCTTTAATTGCCAATAATACAGGAATGAAAAAAGCTTTTGCATATGATGTACAGGCTGCTTGTTCCGGTTTCTTGGTTGCTATGTCCAATGCCGTAGCTTATATTGAAAGCGGCCGTTATAAAAAAATTGTAGTAGTAGCTGCGGAAAAGATGTCGGTTATAACCAATTATACAGACCGTGCTACTTGTCCTCTTTTTGGAGATGGAGCCGGAGCGGTTCTTGTTGAATCTACAACCGAAGACTTTGGTGTAATAGACATGATTATACAGTCAGACGGTTCAGGAGGTACTCATCTGAAACTTCCCGCCGGAGGCTCTGTGCACCCAGCAAGTTATGAAACAGTTGATAATAATGAACATTGTGTTTATCAGGAAGGACAAGCAGTATTTAAAGCGGCAGTGAAATCAATGTCGGATGTTTCTGTTGCTATTATGGAAAGAAACCGCCTGACGGAAGAAGATCTAGCTTGGTTTATTCCTCACCAGGCAAACTTGCGTATTATCGACGCTGTTGCCAAAAGGATGAATGTAAGTAAAGACAAAGTAAAAATCAACATTGAAAGATACGGGAACACTTCGGCTGTTACTATTCCTATTTGCCTATGGGAAATGGTAAATGATAAACAACTGAAAAAAGGAGATAAAATAGTTTTATCTACTTTTGGTGCAGGTTTTACCTGGGGAGCCATGTATTTGAAATGGGGATTCGACACTAAATAAAACAGTTAATAAACACATAAAAAAAGCACAATTCTCAAAAAGGATTGTGCTTTTTTAGTTTGACCTCTCCTCCTGTCTTCCCGACAAGGGAGGGAGCTACTGTGAAAACAATTGTTGAGCGTTTGTCATTCCTCTATAAAGACGAAAATTAACACAGAAAGTTTGGGAGGAAACTATAAAGTCATAGCCTGTAGAGAATCCCGGCAACCTTCTCTTGTGGAGAGGGTAACCGAAGGACAGGAGAGGTAAACATTATTTATACTCATCCCAGCTCTTTACCGGAATAT
>JAVBUB010000241.1:0-3612 GCA_031555675.1 Paludibacteraceae bacterium
TATCGCGTACAATTCCCGTAAGGTATACATTCTCAAAACATTTTTCATGCCTGTATTCATATCCGGAAATAATCATACGGGCTACCCAGAAAAATAAAATATCCGGGCCTGTAACCAAGTCGCTTGTCGGATAATAATAACTAATATCATTATTATCGGGTTCGTTAATTCCATTGAATACGGAAATAGGCCACAACCATGATGAAAACCAGGTATCCAGGCAGTCTTCATCCTGACGTAAATCATCAATTGATAATTGATAATTGACAATTGATAATGCTTTCTGGTATGCTTCCTCTTTTGTTTTACCTACCACAAAACCGCCTTCGGGCAAATAATAAGCAGGAATACGGTGTCCCCACCACAATTGACGTGAAATGCACCAGTCTTTTACATTCTCCATCCAGTGACGATAGGTATTCTTAAATTTAGTAGGAATGAGTTTGATATCATCATTCATAACCTCATCAAGGGCTGGTTTAGCCAATTCTGTCATTTCGAGAAACCATTGCATGGAAAGTTTTGGCTCTATGGCTACATGGGTTCTTTCGGAAAAACCTACTTTATTGGTATAAGGTTCTACTTTTTCAAGCAATCCGGCGACAGCAAGGTCTTTTTCTATTTTCTCGCGCGCCTCAAAACGATCCATGCCGGCATATTGCAATCCATGCTCATTTAAAGTGCCGTTGTCATTGAAAATATCGATTACTTCGAGGTTATATTTTTCTCCCAGCATGTAGTCATTAACATCATGCGCCGGGGTTACTTTCAAAAATCCTGTACCAAATTCCACATCTACATACTCATCCTCAATAATAGGTACAACACGGTTAACAAGTGGAACAATCACTTTTTTACCTTTAAAAGCTTTTGTTTTTTCATCATTCGGATTGATACATACCGCAATATCACCAAAAATTGTTTCGGGACGTGTTGTAGCAATAACAGCATATTCAGCCTCCCCAAGCCCCTCCGAAGGAGGGGATGTTTGGGTTAGTGCAATTTTGATACGATTCAACACATTATCAGCATTTGCCAATACCTCTTCATTGGAAAATCTTATTACATTAAATCCCAATTCATTTAATATCTGTGTTCTTATTTCGTCATATTCTGCTGCATTAGGTTCGTTATGGTATTTACCGTCAACTTCAATAATCAGTTTTTCCTTCAAACAAACAAAATCAACTATAAAATCGCCAATAACATGTTGTCTTCTAAATCTTACATCAAGGCTTTTCCTGCGCAATATTTCCCAAAGTACACTTTCTGCTTCAGTTGAAAATTTACGCATATTTTGTGCAAATTCTTTCAGTAATCCATAATTTTCAATGTTCGCCGTAAGGTAACCATATTTAGTCTGCAAATCGGTTACATCCCCTCCTTCGGAGGGGCTTGGGGGGGCTATTTTATATTTGATATAATATAACTTTCCTTGTTGTTCCTTAAAAATAACTTCTTCATCACTAAGGGCAGTCAGCGCTTTAGGATCCCAGTTTACCATGCGTACACCACGATAAATTTTTCCTTTGTTAAATAGATCAACAAATACTTTGATAACGCTTTCGGAACGCAATTCGTCCATGGTAAAGCAAGTTCTGTCCCAATCGCACGAAGCACCCAGTTTTTTCAACTGCTCAAGGATAATGCCGCCGTGTTTATCTGTCCAATCCCATGCATGTTTTAAAAATTCATCGCGTGTTAATTCTGTTTTTTTAACACCTTCGGCGGCCAATTTGGCTACTACTTTTGCTTCTGTAGCAATAGAAGCATGATCGGTTCCCGGTACCCAGCAAGCATTTTTACCTTGCATACGGGCGCGACGGATTAAAATATCCTGAATTGTATTATTTAACATGTGTCCCATGTGCAACACTCCGGTTACATTGGGTGGAGGAATAACAATAGTGTAAGGTTCCCTATCGTCGGGAGTAGATTTAAAAAAACCGTTTTCTAACCAATATTGATACCATTTCGACTCTATTTCGTCGGGATTGTATTTACTCGCTAATTCCATGTTTGAAGCTAATTTTATTGAGGTGCAAAGATAATTGAAAATTAAGAATTAAGAATTAAGAATTAAGAATTTTAATAAGAATGATACCACAAATCATAAAGAATTATACTTTTGCATCGCAAAAATTGCATGAAGCTAAATATAATATACTTATAAACTTTATAATCCAAAACAGCATATGAAATCACTGATCACTATTGGCTTATTGTTCTTTTCCAATACATTTATGACTTTAGCTTGGTATGGACACCTGAAATTCAAAGATTTAGGATGGTTTAGCAAGTGGGGATTACCGGCTATTATCTTACTCAGTTGGGGAATCGCATTTTTTGAGTATTGCTTTCAGGTTCCTGCCAACCGCATTGGATTTGATGGAAATGGCGGTCCCTTTACCCTTTGGCAGCTCAAAGTAATACAAGAAGCCATTACGCTTATTGTATTTACTGTATTTACAGTGGTAGTTTTTAAAAACGAAGCACTCAGGCTTAATCACATCATTGGGTTTATTTTCTTGATATTAGCCGTATATTTTATTTTTAAGAAATAAAAAAATTACAAAATCTGCAGATGAAAAACGTTGGCTATACCATTTAAAACAATTTGTATACCCACACAAAAAGTAATAAACGCGATTAGTTTATTAATAATCATATTACCCGAAGTTCCCAGTTTTTTGGTAATACGCCCACCTTGCGAAATAAACACATACAACAAAACCATAATAAATAAGATAGCCAGGCATATGGTGGCGTAATTAATAAGAGAATTAAAAGTATTATCTTTAATAGAAGAAGTAGCCATTAATGTGAAAATAACCGATATACTACCAGCTCCTACTGTTATCGGGAAAGCAATCGGGTAAAACAATTTTCCTTCTATATTTTTGATACTCATCTTAATACTTTCATGTGCTTCTCCCGCATCATCGGGCGATTTGGAATCTATTAGCCAGTCCCAGGCCGTTTTGCAAATTACAATTCCACCACCCACTTGTATTACAGGAATAGAAAGATCAAAAACCAATATGATAAAGTGCCCTATGGCTAAAGTTCCGATACTGATTAGTAAACAATTGACAATAATTCTCTTGACTGCCGATTTTCGTTCCGCATCATCCAAATCTTTAAGAAAACCATTGATAATAAATCCACTTCCGATCGGATTAATAACCGGAAACAACGCCGCCAGCGATGATAAAAACGTATATATAAACTGATGTATAGACATAATTTTCAACTATATTTTATATAATAACAGCAAATAAGCCGAAAAGATTCACAATATACAGATTTTAACATTTATTGATAAAAAATAATTAAGATTAGTTAAAAAAAGAAAACAGATGAGAGATATAAAAGGTATTCAGATATATTTGTTCTACATTCTTGTGTAAAAAATACAATATCAATATAACATTATTTAAAATATTTTCATCAGTTGTAGGCGTACAACTCGCAGTCATAAACCTTTACTATGAAAATAGCTTTACTCCCGTATCTTAGCCAATACAATTCAAAGCTCAATCACCCCCTTATACGATTGATTTTTTGTTTGAAAGCAAAGAACACAGCATAACTAAACCTAAAATTAAATTT
>JAVBUB010000085.1:0-4639 GCA_031555675.1 Paludibacteraceae bacterium
TTCTTTAAGTCCTCATGAAAGGGGTTTAAAAGACTGAAGTTCTATTTCCCATACATCTCGTCAATCAATTTCTTATATTTTTCAGCCACAATGGTTCTTCTGATTTTCAGCGTATTGGTTAGCTCTCCTTCTTCCAACGAGAAGCCTTTGGATATCAATGCGAATTTTTTAATTTGCTCATAGTTGGCCATTCCTTTTTGCAGTTCCTTGATTCTTTCGGCCATCATATCATATACTTTCTGATTTTGTAACAGCTGCTCGTCTGTTTCCGGTTCCAGGTTCAGCGATTTGGCATATTCTCTTAAATTTACCATGTTGGGAACAATTAATGCTGTTACATAATTGCGCTGATCGCCTATTACAGCTACCTGCTCTATATATTTATCTACAACGAGCTTTGTTTCTATTTGTTGAGGCGCAATATATTTACCATTCGATGTCTTAAACAAATCTTTGATCCTTTCGGTCAGGTAAAGATCATCGCCAACCAGTTTTCCCGCATCTCCGGTACGGAACCAACCATCAGATGTAAAAGCTTGTGCGTTGGCTTCCGGTTTGTTATAATACTCACGAAAAATAGTTTTTCCTTTCAGTAGGATTTCATTGTCAGTGCCAATTTTCACTTGCACATCAGGCATCATTTTTCCTACTGAACCGAATTTGTAAAATGTCTTGTCGAAACAAGCAACAGTAGCTGTACTCTCGGTCAACCCATAACCATAAGTAACAGGAATGCCGATACTACGGAAAAACTCGTTGATTTCGTCGGACAAAGCAGCTCCCGCTGTAGGAAACAACATACCGTTTTCAATTCCCAAGGTTTTTTTCAGTTTCGAGAAAACGACCTTATCGGCAATTTTATATCTTATTTTAAGGAATAATGGCGGATTTTTTTCTTCTTTCAGGTATTTGATATTGTATTTTTTTCCTACGGCAATAGCCCAGGCCACTATACCAATCATAAGAGGAGTGTAAGAATCGAGTTTTTCGTTGATTCCCGCATATACTTTTTCCCAGAAGCGGGGAACAGAACACATCATAGTTGGTCTCGTTTCCCTGATAGCTTCTTGTATATCTCCCGGACGAAGATTAATATCGATACGAACACCACGGTGGAAACAGAAATACGACCATGCTCTTTCGAATATATGTGTCAAAGGAAGGAAAGCCACAGAAGACCAGCTATCTTCGATAAAAGGAAGACGAAGGTCATGAATTCTTAATGCTTCTATATAGCAAGAGTGAGGAATAACAACACCTTTGGGTTCTCCTGTTGTACCCGAAGTATACATGATGGTTGCAATATCATCTTCGGTTGCTTTCGATAATCGGGCATCAATTTCTGCTTGTGATGAAGATAAAGTTCCTTTTTGCAGAAACTCATGAAAATAAATGATACTTTCGCTTTTCTCAATTTTTACATTGGAATCGAAAACAACTATTTTTTTCAAGAAGCCTGACTTTTTCAATACAGCTAATGCTATATTGTATTGATATTGTTCGCCAACAAAAATAGTTTCTATGTTGGCGTCGTTTACAATATAATCAATCTGTTCTTCGGTAGAAGTGGCATACATGGGAATGGAAATACCACGATTGGCAAAAAGACCAAAGTCAACCAGAAAACATTCCGGTTTGTTCTGAGAAAACATACCAACTGTCTGTTGCTCCTGTAAACCGGTTTCAAACAGGGCCTTTGCCGTAATTTTTACTTGTTCTGCGAACTTATTCCATGAAATAGAAAGCCATTCTTTTTTCTCATCATCACGATATCGCATCGCAGTTCTATCGCCATATTTTTCGGCTTGATTGAAAATCAGTAGGGAAAGGTGTTTATTATTCATTTCTTATATTTTATTGAAACAAATAGATTGTTTCAAAGTTAGTCAAATTTTTGATCTTCTAAAGATTGAGGACAAATATAAGAATAATTGCACAGACATGGAAGAAATGTGCAAATTTTTCACTCATGACTTAAAGTGAGAATCAAGTCCAATAAAGTTTTCTACAAGCCTTAATCAAAACACTAATATTGCGATTTTACTTTATAGTTGATTTTCAAAACTATATATGCTTAGTTCGATTTAATCGTATTTAACACACTGGTATTTACTTCAGATAAATTATATTCTTTGATATAAAAGATATCAAATTTTATTTTGTTTTTATTTTGTTTTTTATCGAATCGCATATATCTTTTGTGATTCGTTCGGCTTCTATTTTATATAAATGAACTCCATCGGTAGTTTTATATTCAGAATGATTGTTCCAAAATGATATATAATAAACATTTTGTGTATTGGCAAATTCTTGCATATATTTTTCAAAATCTGGCCAAACAGAGTCTGTAACTTCTGCTAATTCAGATTCAAAAGGCATGCGAATTAAAAAAACATCCCCATTTTCTTTTAGCAAGTTTATTGTTTTAGCAAGGTAATACAACCTTTCTTCAGAGAAACAATAATTGGGAATCACAGATTCTTTATACCAAGGTAGTATGGTTGTTTCAATCCGCTCTCGCACTTTCCATTCCGGATCTGTTTCCATGTTTAAAAGAGAGCCATCAAATCCGTATTGGTCGCAGCCTATTTTCTGTTTGTCAAAATTTAAGGTAACAAATTGTTTTGTGAAGAAAACGTGCTTGAACAAATATTCCCAATTGGGTTGACTTGTTACACTTTTAAGCTTTGCTAAATTTCCATACTCTTCTTCCCTTTTTATTTTATCATTAATCTCAATTGTTTCAAAATTACCAATACTATAAGGATCAATGGAAATAAGGAACAAAGAATTTTTATTTTTATTGTTTTTAACCTTTTCTGCAATGCGATTGAAATATATTTCACCATAAGGAGAAGCGTCTATATTGAAAGAAAAATTCATCATTGGAAATTGGTAATGACCTCCTAATGATTGTTGTACAATGGCTGGCGAAAGTCCCTTTGCAGACATGGAGCTACCTAATATTAAAGATGAATATTGAGGTGAAGAAATTCTGATATATTCTCCCCCATATGAACCTCGAGGCGTTATTATAAAAATAATCCCATAAAAGCAGAAAAGTATTAATGCAAATAGAGCTGTATTTAAAAGAAATTTTTTCATTATTAAAATTGAAAATAAATAAATGTTGATGAATCTCCTTGATACCTATGTATTAAAAAAATGAATAACAGGTAAATAAAATACCTTACTATTTTCGGTACTTTGGGTGATAATTGAAGTCCATGTTGCTTATTCCTTTGTAGCCATTCTACGAGTATCATTATTATAATAGAGGCAAATATTGGTAAAAAACGATTCATAAAAGCTTTCATATATGGCAGACTAAATAAACTCATATTAAAAATTCCACTCAAATATCCCAATGCCTGTCCAATGCTTTCTGCCCTGAAAAACACCCATCCAATTGCCACTAAACTGAAAGTAATTGTCAATTGAAAAATTTCTTTCATACTTGGAAATATCTTTCCTTCCGCAACAACATTAGTATATTTCCTGTTTTTACCCAATAATATCAAAGGTAAGAATAAAATAGCATGATAAGCTCCCCAGGCAATAAATGTCCAGTTGGCACCATGCCAGAATCCACTAAGTAAAAAAATAATAAATGTATTTCGAACCACTTTAGCCTTTGAAACACGGCTGCCTCCCAAAGGAATATATACATAATCCCGAAACCAAGTAGTCAGCGAGATATGCCAACGCCGCCAAAATTCAGCAATATCGCGGGAAAAGTATGGATAATTGAAATTTCGTATAAATTTAAAACCTAACAATTTACCTATACCCAATGCCATATCCGAATATCCTGAAAAATCACAATATATTTGAAAAGTAAAGAATATAGCCCCTAGTAGTAAAGTACTGCCGCTATGAGTTTGATAATTTTCGAAAACCTGATTTACATAAGTTGCACAATTATCGGCAATAACTATCTTCTTGAATAATCCCCATAATATCTGTCGCATACCATCAACAGCCTGATCATATTCAAAAATTCGTCTTTTATATATTTGCGGCAATAGATTAGTAGCCCTTTCTATAGGACCGGCCATAGCTAATGGAAAAATACTAACAAAAAGGAAAAAAGAAGTAACATCCTTAGTTGGTTCAAAATTACGTCGGTACACATCAATAGTATAACTCAAAGTATGGAAGGTATAAAAACTAATGCCGACAGGTAAAATCAGATGCAGGGTATGGGGTTGTAAGTGGGCACCAAATAATGAAAAGGCATCAACAAAAGCATTTACAAAAAAATCATAATATTTAAAAACGCCTAATACTCCGAATGAGACTGCACAACAGGCTATGAGTATAATTTTTCGGTACTTTTGTTCTTCTGTTTTCATTAGTAATAACCCTGCCACATAGTTGGTAATGGAGCAGAAAAGCACTAATGACAAATAGCGCCAATCCCACCATCCATAGAAAAAATAGCTGGCAGCCAATAAAAACATGTTTTGAGTTTTGATGTTTTTTGAAAAGGCCCAATAGATTAAAAATACGATGGGCATAAAAATGGCAAATTCTAAGGAATTGAATAACATAATAGGTGTATTATAAAAAGCCTAATGTTTTATTATAAAACAGTTTATCTTTAATTTGACTGACTTAGATTTGTGTTTTTGTGTAT
>JAVBUB010000096.1:0-10046 GCA_031555675.1 Paludibacteraceae bacterium
AAATAAGCTACAAAACTAATCATTATAAATTAATAATTAACAATTAACAATTAAGAATTAATGTATTTGGTCTACAAAACCTGAATTAATTGTCAATTGTTAATTGTTAATTGTTAATTGTTTGTACCTTTGCATCCTCAATTTTTCAGATATGACTTTACAGGAAGAAATAAAAAGAAGAAGAACATTTGCCATTATCAGTCACCCCGATGCAGGGAAAACGACTTTGACCGAAAAACTATTGCTTTTTGGAGGTGCCATTCACGTTGCCGGTGCCGTAAAATCCAATAAAATAAAAAAAACAGCTACTTCCGACTGGATGGAGATAGAGAAACAAAGAGGAATCTCTGTAGCTACTTCGGTAATGGGATTCGAATACAATGACTATAAAATCAACATTCTGGATACTCCCGGTCACCAGGATTTTGCCGAAGATACTTTCCGAACTCTTACTGCGGTAGACAGTGTAATTATTGTGATAGACACTGCCAAAGGGGTAGAAACGCAGACCCGTAAACTGATGAGTGTTTGCCGTATGCGCAATACGCCCGTTATTGTTTTTCTCAACAAGATGGACCGCGAAGGTAAAGATCCTTTCGATTTGCTTGATGAAGTGGAAAGCGAACTTGGAATCAATGTACGTCCGTTGAGCTGGCCTATTAATATGGGCGCAAAATTTAAGGGAGTTTATAATATTTATGAGCAAAAACTGGATTTATATACACCCAACAAACAGCATATTACCGAATCTGTTGCTTTTGATGACATTAATAATCCGGAACTCGAAAAATATGTAGGTGAAGATGATGCCCGTAAAATACGGGAAGACCTTGAGTTGATCGAGGGCGTTTATGCTCCTTTTGATGTAAATAAGTACCTGGCCGGAGAATTGGCTCCTGTGTTTTTTGGAAGCGCATTGAATAATTTCGGTGTGAAGGAGTTACTCGATTGTTTTGTGGAGATAGCGCCATCACCACTTCCTATCGAATCACAGGAAAGAAAAGTAGATCCCAATGAAAATAACTTTTCGGGATTTATCTTTAAAATACATGCGAACATGGATCCAAACCATCGTAGTTGTATTGCTTTCGTAAAAATATGCTCGGGAAAATTCGAACGAAACATCAATTATAAACATATTCGTCATGGAAAAATGATGAAATTTTCCAATCCTACGGCTTTTATGGCCCAAAAGAAAGAAACAGTAGATGAGGCTTATGCCGGAGATATTGTTGGCTTGCCGGATACCGGAAATTTTAAAATCGGAGATACATTGACTTCCGGTGAAGAACTTCATTTTAAAGGATTGCCAAGTTTCTCGCCCGAAATGTTTAAATATATAGACAATGCCGATCCGATGAAAACCAAGCAACTGGAAAAAGGGATCGCGCAATTAATGGACGAAGGTGTAGCGCAGTTGTTTGTGAACCAGTTTAACGGACGTAAGATAATCGGAACCGTAGGTCAACTTCAATTTGAAGTAATACAATACCGTTTGTTGCACGAATATGGTGCACAGTGCCGTTGGGAACCTATATCACTATACAAAGCCTGCTGGATAGAAAGCGATGATCCGGCCGAATTGGAAAACTTTAAAAAACGGAAATACCAGTTTCTGGCTAAAGACAAAGAAGGACGAGATGTATTTTTGGCCGATTCCAATTATGTGTTGCAAATGGCGCAAGTTGATTTTAAAAATATCAGATTTCATTTTACATCAGAGTTTTAATAATGTCCGAATTCAAGCCCATACGAAGAAAAGACCGGATCTTGAGCGAAGACAAAACTTTGAAATTACTTGAATCGGGAGAGTACGGTTTTCTGAGTGTAGGAACAGATACAGATGGTTACGCGTATGGCGTGCCACTCAATTTTGTATATGACAAAGAAAGTAATGCTATTTATTTTCATTGTGCGCCCGAAGAGCATAAACTGGAGATACTACAGCTAAACAATAAAATTTCTTTTTGTATAGTTGGACACACTCTGCCTGTAGCCAGTAAATTTACCACCAAATATGAGAGCATAATAGCCTTTGGCGTTGCCAATATACAATTGTCTGACAACGAAAAAAGAGAAGGACTTCTCAAACTTGTGAAAAAATATAGCCCGGAACATGTAGTAGCCGGTAAAAAATATATTGAAAGCGCCTTTCATCGTACTTTTGTATTTAAACTGCAAGTAGAACATATTGCCGGTAAAAGCAATGAATAATTCCACACTCCCAAATATAAAGATCAGGCCTGAAAATACAGGCGACTTTGATGAAATTTACAATCTGGTAAAAGTAGCTTTCCAAACAGCAAAAGTATCGGATGGCGATGAGCAGGATTATGTAATCAAGCTTCGCAATAGCGGTAATTATATTCCGGAATTGGCTTTGGTGGCCGAAATAAACGGAAAGCTAATTGGCCATATTATGCTGACGAAGCTATATATCGAGAACCTGGAGCGGAAATATGATACACTTTTGGTTGCTCCGCTTTCTGTTGTATTGGAATATAGAAACATGAAAATCGGATCACTTCTCATGGAAAAGGCACTTGAAGCTGCCCGTAATATGGGATATCAATCTGCTTTCTTATTGGGAGACCCGGGTTATTATTCGAGATTCGGATTCAAACAAGCTTTAGATTTCGGCATACAAAACAAAAATAATTTCCCCCCCGAATACGTTTTGGCTTGCGAATTAATTCCCAATTCTTTAAAAGGAATAAGCGGAGAGATTAATTTTTTGTAATATAACTACTCAATAAAAAGCGCACAGATTCATTCTTCATGAATAACTAAGATTATGTATTAATCTTGAAATATTCATAGATATTTATTGTTATTCGGGTATTCGGATTAACAAATATTCAAGGCATCAGCAAATTGCAAAGCAATGCAAATCTTGAAGAAAATATCAACGAATATCTATCAATACCATAAAATAAATATCTTATTTTATCATGAGTAACATCAGTTATTGCTTACTTTTGCAGGTCTAAATTCATTACCCTTGAAAAAAATAATCTCTTTCATTAAAGCACGGACAACCTTAGGTGTTTTGTTTTCTCTGAGCATGGCTCACATGTTTAACGACATGTTTCAATCGCTGGTATCGGCTGTTTATCCTATTATAAAAGAAAATTTAGGTCTTTCATTCAGTCAGATCGGTATTATTGTGCTGGTTTACCAAATTTGTGCATCGGTATTTCAGCCGGCTTTCGGTATATTATTTGATAAAAAACCGAACCCCTGGAATCTTGTCATCGGTACAACTTCTACCATGGTCGGTTTATTGATACTTGCCTATGCCACTTCTTTTTATTGGGTTATATCGGCCGTTGCTTTTATAGGTTTAGGTTCTTCTATTACACATCCCGAAGCATCACGTTTAACTCATTATGCTTCGAACGGCAGACATGGATTGGGACAATCTATTTTTCAGGTGGGTGGAAACCTAGGGAGCGCTATTGGCCCTTTACTGGCCGCATTGATTATTGCTCCGCATGGACAGCACTTCATCGTTGTTTTTGCAGCTATCGCTTTCTTTTCGATGATTACCAAAGGGCCGATAATAAGATGGTATAAAGAAAGAATCAAAGCGCTTGATTTAAAGAAAGGCCATAACGACTCTGTCCATGATATTGGACTTTCGAAAAATAAAATTTATTTTTCGTTGACAATACTGCTGGTACTCATTTTTTCGAAATATATTTATCTGGCAGGACTTACCAATTATTATACTTTCTACCTGATTGAGAAATTTGATGTAACCACTCGTCAGTCACAATTCTTTTTATTTGCACTCCTGTTTGCTTCTGCTGTTGGTACTTTATTGGGAGGTCCGCTGGGCGATCGTTTCGGACGCAAATATGTAATTTGGTTTTCTATCCTCGGTACAGCTCCTTTTTCTATTTTAATGCCTCATGCCAATCTTTTCTGGACGTGTGTATTGAGCATTATCATCGGCTTAGTGATTTCATCTGCTTTTTCTGCTATATTGGTATATGCACAGGAATTGTTACCGACTAAAGTAGGATTGATCTCCGGACTTTTCTTTGGATTGGCATTTGGTATCGCAGGCATTGCTGCGGCTGTATTAGGCGGTATTGCCGATGCAAAGGGAATTGAATATGTATATAAATTTTGCGCTTATATGCCTTTGCTGGGATTTGTAGCTGCTTTCTTGCCAAACGTAAAACCCAATAGAGGGAAGGCTTGAAAAAACATGTTACTTTATTGCCATAAAAGTAAAAATCTTATTCATATTGCATTTGAGTGATTTATTAAATATATTTGAATGATATTTTCGAGATAAGAATTTTAATCTATCATTTAAACTTATTTACAGATCATGCTTACCTATTTTCTCAGCACATTGGCCTACATTATCAGCATCGCCAGTATATTGATAATTGCTTATGGTGTGATAGTGTGCATCATACAGTTTTTCAGAAACGAGTTGGGAAGAATTTCTCAAAAATTTTCTAAAAAGAATCTTCAACGAATGCGGATTGATCTTAGTGCTTACCTGCTACTTGGGCTGGAATTCCTGATCGCATCCGATATTATTGAAACAGTATTGAAACCGGGAAAAGAAGAATTGATACTGTTGGGTGTGATGGTTGTATTGAGAACTGTATTATCTGTATTTCTGAACAAAGAAATAAAAGAGATTGTGCAGGACGAAGATAACGCAAATCCGGTAAAGTAATCAATCCTCTTTCAGGCTCCTCCCGAGGTTGGCGCGGTTCTATAAACCATGCCTATTTGGATTGAATATTTGCGACCTCAAGTTCCAATAATTTTTTCTTTCTCCAAATACCTCCGCCATAACCGGTAAGAGTTCCATCTGCTCCGATAATCCTGTGGCAAGGTAAAATAATGGAAATCTTATTTTTTCCGTTTGCATTGGCAATAGCTCTTACAGCAGACGGTTTACCCAACAGTTCGGCTTGTTTTCCATATGTTGTCGTAGAGCCATAAGGTATTTGCAGTAGCCCAAGCCATACTTGTTTCTGAAATTCCGTACCTACTAAATCCAAAGGAAGGTCAAACTCATGAAGTTCCCCTTTAAAATATTGTTCCAGTTGTTTCCGGAGCATATCAAAATAAACATTTTCACCTTGTACCAGCGGTGCTTGAAAGAAAATAGCCAGTTGTTTTAATTCAGTTTCAAGTAATTTGTAATCTGCGTATTCTAACATGCAAACTCCTTTATCGGTTGCACCCGCTATCATTGTACCCAATTCCGTTTCAATATGGGTTATGTTAACAATGCGCTTATTTTTACTATGAAGAGGTAAAACCCCAATAATATTTTTGAACATGCTATTAAAATCACTTAAAGAGTCGTAACCGGATTCATGGGCGATATCTGTTACGTTTTGATCCGACTGAAAACGTTGAAAAGTATTATTGATCCGATACATTTTTTGGTAAGCGTGAAATGTCAGTTTGTAATTTTTCAAAAACCACCGGCGAACTTGATTTGGGTCTAATTCCAGCGCTTTAAGGTCGGCATCTTTTATTTTAACCGTAGGATTATCTTCCATATATTTCAATAACCGGTTAATGTTTGAAGGGGGATTTCCCAATTTCTCCAACGGTTTACATACTTTGCATGGTCTATAGCCATTGAGCATGGCCTCTTTCGCCGAAGGAAAAAATTCGACATTTTCTAACTTGGGCTTGCCAGGACAGGTTGGACGACAAAATATACCGGTTGTTTTTACACCTACAACAAATACACCTTCAAAAGAGCTATCCCTCTCAATAAACGCTTTATAAAATATTTCTCTTTCAGTTTCCATTGTTTTATTTCAATTTTAGGTAATCTTCCATTTTTGATAATTCGGATTTCAAATATGCAGTGTGCGGTAAATATTCATTCATGTTCTCTTTTTTATTTTACCTCAAAGATTACAACTATTTTTGATATATTTTCATTATTAATGCAAATCAGGAGTTGAATGCAAAAACAAAAACCATGCAGCTAAGTCTATTCCTGTCTTTTTTCCGTCTTTTTTCCGGAATAAGAATCATTAATAAGTTCATCCAAAAGGGCAAAAATACTTCTTGTCCTAAATCTTTAGTTTTACGGGTAATGCAAATTTTCATATAGTTAAATATTAAAGTTTTTGCAAAAGAACATATTTTTCATTTCAAAATGAAAAATTCTATTTATAGAACATTGATTCACAAAACAAAACCTAAAACATAACCGTTTATTTGTTTCATATATCAAAAAAAAAATGTAGATTTGCCAACTAATAAAAAATATTTAAAAATGTTAAAAAAACGTTTGCCCGCTTTCTCTCTCAGTGAGCTACTAATTGTTTTGGTAATCATTGGAATATTAGTGTTATTGGCTTTACCCAACCTGATGCCGCTTATTTCCAAAGCCAAAAGCACCGAAGCCCAATTACAGCTAAGCCATATACATACACTCGAAAAAAGTCATTTCTATATGTATTCAAAATACTCCAATGATTTGGAAGAAATTGGCTTTGAGCAAGAAAAATTGGTAACGGAAGACGGCAAAGCCAATTATCAGATTGAAATTGTTGAAGCCGGTCCCACTACATTTACAGCACGAGCCACCGCGGTTACCGATTTCGATGGTGATGGTACTTTTAATGTGTGGGAAATAGACCAGGATAAAAATTTGAAAGAAGTAACCAAAGACTGATGAACCTGTTTCTTAATGCGATTATCATAGCATTATTAGTTATTCTGATATATCAAGATTTTAGGGCACGCTCGGTATCTTGGATTATATTTCCGGTACTCATTATATGCCAGGGCATCCTTAGCTTCAATGTAACAGGCAAACAAGAATTAATATTCAATACAAGTATTAACCTGGCGTTGCTCACATTACAATTTTTATTGTTGACATTATATTTTTCATTTCGAAATAAGCGTTTGACTAACATTATCAATCAGTATATAGGCATTGGAGACCTATTTTTCTTTGTTTTTTTAAGCCTCTCCTTTTCGCCGTTCAACTTGATCGCTTTTTTTATCCTTTCCTTGCTGTTAACGCTGATAGCATACGGCATAACAATGGCGGGAAAACTAAAACAATATAAAATTCCACTCTTGGGAAGCATGGCTATCGCTTATTTAATAGTCGTTTTACTTGAAAATATAACCTGTTTAAACAGGTTTGATGATTTTTTGATGTTGTATTTAATTTAAGGAAGATATTGTTTCACGATATTGATCGATATTCATTGATATTCGCTACGCGATATATGTTGGTTAACGACCACAATAAATATCCCAATGTCAATAAATATCTACTAATATCCATCAATATCTTACTATCAATTTAATATGGATTACATAACAATAGAACCGCATATTCAACACCTGCTCACCAGCTCCCAGGCCTGGCACTACCATGTGGTGCCCAAGGAAGCAACCGAGCTGGGAATAGAATTATATGCCGATAAAGATTATTTTCAATCATTTCATAAAGATGAATTGGAAATGCTCTTCAATCAATCTGTTACCATCCATATTCTCGAATCTGCCGTTATTCACCAGACACTCGGCAGGTATTACCGTAAAACCGAAGAATCAAGGGAAACCACTACACTGTCAGGCATCAAATCCGACGATTTTTTAACCACGCTCATCAGCGAAGCCAAGCGGATGCATTCGAGCGATATCCATATCGAAACTTACGAAGAACTTTGCCGCATACGGTTGCGTATTGACGGGCGCATGCTCGAACGCTACCGCATCGAAAAAGAGATATACCCCGCCCTGGTCAATAAAATAAAAATCAAGGCTAATATTGATATTGCCGAAAAAAGATTACCACAAGACGGACGCATTATTTTCAAGGAGGATGATAATCAGTTTGACATCCGTGTTTCCGTATTGCCCACCCTGAACGGAGAAAAAATAGTATTGCGTTTGCTCAATAAAGACGCGACCAATGTTGACATTTATAAACTCGGCTTTTCCGATGAGCAACTCGAAATATTTCTCGAAGGCATCAAAAAAACACACGGTATTATTCTTATTAGCGGGCCTACAGGATCAGGAAAAACAACAACACTTTACGCTACCTTAAAAGTACTCAATAAAGTAGAAACCAATATTCTTACCATAGAAGACCCGGTAGAGTATACGCTGGAAGGCATCAACCAGGTACAACTGCGTGAGGACATCGGCCTTACTTTTGCCCGGGCGCTCCGCACTTTCCTGCGGCAAGACCCGGATATTATCATGCTGGGGGAAATCCGCGACAACGAAACCGCTCAAATGGCTATCCGTGCCGCCCTTACGGGACACCTGGTGTTTTCTACCATCCACACCAATTCCGCCTGGGGAATCATATCGCGTTTAACCGATATGGGATTACCGCCGTTTTTGCTTGCAGATACCATTAACCTCTGCATTGCGCAGCGCCTTATACGGTTATTATGCCCCCATTGCAAACAAGAAGAAAAATTTACAGCCAACCTGCTGCCCAAAAGTTTCAAAGCGCGGCAGGTTCCCGCTGTGCACCATGTAGCCAAAGGATGCGAACACTGTTATTATACCGGTTATAAAGGACGTAAGGCCATATATGAAATAGTGCCTATTGATGCCGAAATGGCCGATAAAATTAAAAGTAATGTATACGATATCAATACATTAAAAGAAGAACGCCATATACTGTCACTTTCCGATATCGCTTTTAATGAATTTTCATCCGGCGCCACCACACTCGAAGAAATATACCCCATATTGTTAAATAATAACTAAATATACTTTTGTGAAAAAAATACTATCCCTCATCATCTTTTCTGTCATTTGCTCCATAGCGTTATACGGACAAAACCAAGACCGTTTCCTGCAAATCGAAAACAAGCTTAAAGCACTCGAAGTCGATATGCCCGGATTGGATGAAAAAATAGAACTTTCTGTTTCCGATATCAGCATACAAGAATTTGTACGCGCGATAGCCAACACCAATAAAATCAACATATACATCGATCCGGCGTTGAATATACGGGTTACCAATAATTTTTCGAATGTTACCGTGTCGTCTGTACTATTATTTTTATGCAAACAATACGATTTGGATATTTCGTTCTATGGCAATATTCTCTCCATTGCCAAATATATTCCTCCGGTAGTAGAACAACCGAAAATTGAAATTCCGCCCAAGCCATTGAACATTAACTATGACCTTACTTCCCAAACCATTAGTATGGATCTGTCGGCAGACAGCCTGTATAAGGTAACCAAGGAAATAACCCGCCAAACCGGGCGGAATATTATCTTTTCGCCGGATATATCATCCATACCTCTTACTTTTTATGTAGAAAGCGTACCCTTAGACAATGGTATTGAAAAAATGGCGATTACCAACGGATTGATATCCACTACCACCAAAGACGGGTTTTACATGCTGGAAAAAATGCAAGCTCCGGCACAGCAAGCTTCCGGTTCACGAGGAAGCAGCGGCATGCAGGGAACAAAACGTTCCGGCAGTTCGTCCGGCGGCTACGAATACAACATCACCAGCAACTTAATAACGCTGTATGCACAAGATGTTCCCATTGTTGACATCATCAATGATATATCCCGCGAAATGAAAATGAACTACATTGTGTATTCCAACCTGCAAGGCAACATTACGACCCAACTATACAATGCCTCCTACGATCAGCTACTATCGCAGGTGTTTAACGGAACACAATATACCGTATCCAAAGCCGGAGGCATTTATATGATCGGCGAACGCCAACTCGAAGGATTGCGCCAAACCAAAGTCATACAAATGCAATACCGCTCTATTGAAAAAATAACCGAACATATTCCTAAGGAAATACAAAAAGACGTCAGCATCAAAGAATTCCCGGAACTTAACAGCATTGTACTGAGCGGCTCCAAGTTAATGATAGACGAAATAGAACAATTCCTCAGGAGCGTAGACAAAGTAGTTCCTGTAGTATTGATTGAAGTAATTATCGTCAGCTCCAAAACCTACCATACCGTTAATACCGGCATCAGCGCCGGATTGGGAGAAGCCCCGGCCACATCTTCCTACT
>JAVBUB010000111.1:0-17206 GCA_031555675.1 Paludibacteraceae bacterium
ACGTCTTTCCGTGTTAAAACAAGATCACTTCGAATTTGACGATCTAACCGTTTTGGAAACTGTTATGAGAGGGCATACCAAGCTATGGGCCATACGCGAAGAAAAAGATGCCCTGTATGCCAAAGAAGACTTTACAGACGAAGATGGCGTAAAAGCATCGGAACTCGAAGAAGCCTTTTCTGAAATGGACGGATGGAACGCAGAAAGCAACGCGGCTAGCTTGTTGAGCGGACTTGGCATTAAAGAAGACCTTCATTATAAATTAATGCAAGATTTAAGCGGTAAAGAAAAAGTAAGGGTTTTATTGGCGCAAGCTTTATTCGGAAATCCCGACAATCTTTTACTTGATGAGCCTACCAACGACCTCGACCTTGAAACGGTTAGCTGGCTCGAAAATTATTTATCGAACTACGAAAATACTGTATTGGTAGTATCGCATGACCGCCACTTTCTCGATGCCATTTCTACCCACACTGTAGACATCGATTATGGAAAAATATCCCTTTTTGCAGGTAACTATAGCTTTTGGTACGAATCAAGTCAGTTGGCATTAAGACAACAACAAACACAAAACAAGAAAGCTGAAGAAAAACGTAAGGAGCTCGAAGAGTTTATCCGTCGATTCAGCGCCAACGTAGCCAAATCCAAACAGACAACAAGTCGCAAAAAAATGCTTGAGAAGCTGAATGTAGAAGAAATTCAGCCATCTACCAGAAAATATCCCGGTATCATTTTTCAACCCGAAAGAGAACCCGGCAATAAAATTTTGGAAGTTTCCGGGTTATCTAAATCCATTGATGGACAGTTATTATTTAAAGACATCAACTTTAATATTGAAAAAGGAGATAAAGTAATTTTCCTTTCACGTGATTCACGTGCTATGACAGCTTTTTTTGAAATTATCAATAACAATATAAAACCCGATTCCGGAAATTTTGATTGGGGAATCACTATTACCAATGCTTATCTGCCATTAGACAACTCCGGCTTCTTTAACACAGATATGAATTTGGTTGAATGGCTCTCTCAATATTCCAGCGATACTACTGAAAGCTATATCAGGGGATATCTGGGAAGAATGCTTTTTAGTGGGGAGGAAATCTTTAAAAAAGTAAGTGTATTATCCGGAGGAGAAAAAGTACGCTGCATGGTTTCGAGAATGATGATGAAAAACGCCAATACATTAATTCTGGATAACCCAACAAATCACCTCGATCTGGAATCTATTCAAGCCTTTAACAATAGTCTTATTTCTTTTAAAGGTAACGTATTGATGTCATCACATGACCACGAATTTATACAAACCGTTTGTAACAGGATCATAGAGCTTACGCCAAACGGAATTATCGATAAGATTATGGATTATGATGATTATATTACCGACGAAAATGTAAAAGCATTGAGAGAGAAGATGTACAAGTAACAATAAAAAATAGGAAACAATTTGTTTCCTCTTTTTTAGAACTAGTCATAGTCATGTATGCTAGCTTTTTTCTGTTCCCTGGTTAGCGTTTTTTCCCTTTCTTTCCCTTTGTCAATGGTTTTGTTTTTATTTCCGCTTTATTAGCAGGTGCTTGTTCATTTACTCTATTTGCTAATTCCCATACCGTATAAAAAGCGAGTTGTGTTCTTTTTAATAACTCCGGATTATTGCCGGTTTCAGAAGGAACGCCAAACATAACGGTAGGAATACCCGACTTTAAAAAATGATATTGGTCAGATCCTTGAAAATAATTCAAAACGTTATCAGCATAATTATAATCCAGTGCCAAATCATTCACATAGCTGTGTACATCATTTAATTGCGGAGTAATATTCAAGAGACTTCTTTTGTCGCTTACAACATAAGTAACCTCCTTTTTACCCGGATGTGCCGGTTTAAACGCGTCGATGCAAATAGCGTTTACATTCCTGTCCAAAGGATATGGTGAGTTGTTTACATAAAAATTAGATCCATAAAGCCCTTTTTCCGTACCCGTCAACATTAGAATAACAACAGAACGTTTCGGGCCGTTTCCTTCTTTCTGCGCTTTACTCAACACACGAGCTATTTCAAGCACGCTCGCTATTTCCGAAGCATTGTTGCTGCCTCCGTCCTGTTGGTCATAATGAGTGTATAACAATACATATTCACCTTTTAATTCTTTTCCTTCTATAATGCCGATAATATTGCTCGAATTAGCTCTATTGTAAGCATAAATGCCACTTAATGAAACCTGTGTTTTGATGTTGAATGAATTAGATGTGCCGCTTTGCTCTATTTCATATTGTATCTGTTTTATCGACTTATCTGTCGATGATAAAATTTTATTTGCCAAAAACTCATTAATCGTTATTTCAGGAATAGGTTTGGCGGAAGTAATCTGATTATTTTCAAATAAAAGTCTGTTTGACTTATATTGGGTAAATTTTTCGTAACCATTTCGAACCATCAAGATGGCTTTAGGCTTTTGAGCATACACGTAATTTGTAGAAAAGGAAGTCAATCTTTCCGGTGTATAGCAAATGCCGAATTTGTTTACGGGGCTACCACCTTCCATAATCATAATTATTTTATTCGAAATATTAATATTTTCGAAATCATTGTACGAAGCAGATTGTATGCCATATCCCGCAAAAATAATATCATTTGCTTCGATCAATGCAGGTTGACCTATGTCGTTATTATAACTGTAATTCTCTTTGAAATCGAAATTGCCCACATAAAATTTCTTTTGTGCACTTTGCATTTGGTAAGCATTTATATTTTGCGAAAAAGAACCTTTATTACCCGGTTTTATCCTGTTTTTAATAAAATAATTCGTAAAATACTTGATAGCTGCTTCTTCTGCGCTTGTGTTGATATCCCTGTTTTGCATTTTATCAGATAAAAATTCCATGCGGATGTTCTGTAATTTTACGGTATCCAGTTGCATGCCGTATTTCATCATAACCTTGTTCTGCGCATTTAATAAAGTCCCTGTTGCTAAAAAGAGCAGAATCAGTAGTTTTTTTATATTTATCATAATCTTGAATTTTAAATCTTGCTTACATTTTTTTCGATAAACAATTCCATTAACCTCGAAACCGGATAATCATGTATTGCGCTCAATGGAATTTTAATATAATCCTGTAAAGTATTATTTTCCTTATCAATTGTAATACTATAAAAAGCAGCATTGATGATACGATGTGTTAACACATGCTTTACAGGTTCGGATATGTTGGTTAAAGTAATATTGTCTGCATTTCCTGTTAGTTTTTGAAAATTTTCATGTTCAATTAATTGTAAAAAATCAATTTTATGATCTGTTTCTATCAGCGGAAACTCATATAAATTTTTCCAGATATCATTGCCTTCCCTCTTTTTTAAATAAGTGAAACCATTGTTTGCAATCATCAGGTAATTAAAATAACGTTCCTTGGTTTTTGTGTTTTTAATCTTTACAGGAAGCATTCCCACCTTTCTCTGATGAAAAGCCATACAATCATATTGCAAAGGGCAAACGCTGCAATCAGGAGAAACAGGTACACACTGTAGTGCCCCGAATTCCATAATGGCTTGATTGTGCAATGCCGGTTTTTGCTTATTCAGTAATAATTGAGCCAATTCTGTAAATTCCTTTTTGGCTTTGGATGCATTAATAGGTGTTTCAATACCAAAGATACGTGATAAAACCCGGTAAACATTCCCGTCCAGTACAGCATAAGGTTGCCCGTAAGAAAAAGAGCAAATAGCTGCGGCCGTATATTCGCCTATGCCTTGCAATGCTAATACCTGTTCATATTTCAAGGGAAATTTACCTTCATGCCTTTCCTGTATTTGATGCGCTGCCGTATGCAAATTTCTGGCGCGACTGTAATAGCCAAGCCCTTGCCAATATTTCATAACCTCGTCTTCTTCTGCCTTGTCCAGCGATTTTATATCCGGAAACCGTTTGATAAACCTGTTGAAATATTCTAATCCCTGATTTACCCGGGTTTGCTGCAAAATAATCTCCGAAATCCAAATAATATATGGGTCTGTAGTATGACGCCATGGCAAATCACGGCTGTTTTTCAAGTACCAATCCGTAAGTTTTTTACTGAATTCAGAATCTTCCGAATTAGCTAATATATTGTTTGACATGATGTTCTTATTCACGCCTCAAAGTTACCATCAATTTTTTAAAAGAACGATTTTTAGAAAATAATATCATAAACTTTTTTTTATTGACAAGAAAAGCAATATATTTGCAACCCATAATTTTGAGAAAAAGAGGAATCAAAATATTTAAGTATAACATAAATTTTATAGAAATGACAAAAGCTGACATCGTGAGTGAAATCTCAAAGAAAACAGGTATTGAAAAAAACGCAGTGTTGCAAACAGTAGAATCATTTATGGATGAAGTAAAAGCATCTTTAGCAACAGGTGAAAATGTTTATTTGAGAGGATTTGGTAGTTTTATTGTTAAAAAAAGAGCTAAAAAAACAGCTCGTAATATTTCTAAAAACACTACAATCATCATTCCGGAACACAACATCCCTGCATTCAAACCAGCTAAAACTTTTGTTAGCGAAGTAAAAGAAGCGAAAAAAAAGTCAATCAGAATTTAAACTTAAAATTTTAAAAATATGCCAAGCGGAAAAAAAAGGAAAAGACATAAAATGTCTACTCACAAAAGAAAAAAAAGACTAAGAAAGAACAGACATAAGAAAAAGAAATAATTTTTTGTTTGTTGGCCAAATGAAGATTAATATCTGATTAAACAGATGCTATTTTTCAATTTTGCACAAAATAAAAAATTATACATTTTTTCTAAAGATACATTATAAAGAGCAAATTGAGGCTAAACCTTTAGTTTGCTCTTTTGTTACTTAATAAAATACAGGCAAGAAAGTGAATAATGAAATCGTAGTAGATGTACAACAGTCGGAGATTTCAATAGCTCTGCTCGAAAACAAGAGCCTTGTTGAACTAAACAAGGAGGGGAGGAATACGTCTTTTTCCGTAGGAGACATCATT
This sequence comes from Paludibacteraceae bacterium, assembly GCA_031555675.1. Classification (GTDB taxonomy): domain Bacteria; phylum Bacteroidota; class Bacteroidia; order Bacteroidales; family Paludibacteraceae; genus JAISJU01. Next base: position 4,988 of record JAVBUB010000111.1, read on the forward strand.
CTTGGCAGAGTGAAAAAAATAATGCCGGGACTTAATGCCGCATTTGTTGATGTAGGCTACGAAAAAGATGCTTTTTTACACTATCTTGACTTAGGAAATAATTTCCAGACCATCAATTCTTTTGTAAAACAATTTACATCAGATAAAAAGAAATCTAATTTGGTTCCCAAAGTACAACAGGAGAAAGAACTACCCAAAGAAGGTTCCATTGCTGATGTTTTAACTGTAGGGCAAAATATTTTGGTGCAAATAGCCAAAGAACCTATTTCTACCAAGGGGCCGAGGCTTACAGCCGAAATATCTATTGCCGGGCGCAACCTTGTCCTCATTCCGTTTGCAGAGAAAATTTCCGTTTCCCAGAAACTAAAATCGAATGAAGAACGAGGAAGACTCAAACAATTACTATTGAGTGTAAAACCGAAAAATTTTGGTGTTATTGTCAGAACAGTTGCCGAAGGGAAAAAGGTCGCTGAGCTTGATAGCGAATTGAAAGTATTGATAAAACGCTGGGATGATGCCGTACAAAAAATAACAAAAAGTAATCCGCCAACGCTTATTATGAGCGAAATAGGCAGGGCTGTCAGCATTTTAAGGGATATCTTTAATCCCGATTTCGAATCTATTTATATTAACGATAAGGAAACATACGAAGAAATACTAGATTATGTAACCCTTATTTCTCCCGATAAAAAAAATATTGTTAAGTTATACGACTCGGAAGTACCTATTTTCGATAATTTTAATATAACCAAGCAATTAAAATCCTCTTTTGGTAGAATTGTTTCTATTAAAAGCGGTGCCTACCTCGTTATAGAACATACCGAAGCGCTACATGTTATTGATGTAAATAGCGGTAACAGGACTAAATCTTCCAACGACCAGGAAGCAAATGCACTTGAGGTAAATTTGGCTGCTGCGGTAGAAATTTCACGCCAATTGCGGCTACGCGATATGGGAGGGATTATTGTCATTGATTTCATTGACTTACAAGATCCGGCTAATCGCCAAACTCTATATGAGAAAATGAAAGAATGCATGGATTCCGATAGAACCAAGCATAAAATACTGCCTCTGACGAAGTTTGGACTCATGCAAATAACCAGACAACGCGTAAGACCCGAAATTCATGTCGATACCGAAGAAACATGTCCTACTTGCAATGGTAGCGGAAAAATGCAACCCTCTATTTTATTTGCCGATATGTTGGAAAACAAGATAGAATGCCTTGTAAACCAATTTAAAACCAAGAAATTTACCCTGTATGTGCATCCATATGTTTACGCTTTTATCAATAATGGATTTTTCTCGTTAAAGTGGAAATGGAAATTTAAATACAGCTTTGGAATACATGTAGTACCCATGCAAAAATTTTCTTTCCTCGAATATAAATTTACAGACCGTACCAAAGACAATGCCGATCTTAAAGATTTGATAAATACTTGTTCTTGATATTAATATAATAAATTTACCCCCAAACCGGGCGATGGCCTTGCGGAATTAAACATGTTCTCAAATGATAAGTTTTGACAACGTAAACAAACCCAACCTCAAGTATACACTACTTTACAAATACGTAAATATCGTTCATAAATATATTTTTTATCGCCGGTATTACGTTCTTCACAAAGAAAGAATTCCTAAAAATGAGCCTGTTGTCGCTATATCCAATCATCAAAATGGACTGTCTGACGCATTAGGTATACTATTTGCCTTTAAAAAAGACGGGCGTTATCCAGTTTTTATAGCCCGCGCAGATATATTTAAAAAAGAAATAGCTGCTAAGCTGCTGCGATTTCTACGCATTATGCCTGCTTTTAGAGCTGTGGATGTAGGTAAGGAGGGTTTGGATGATAATGATGCTATCTTTAATAAATCTGCCGAAATATTAATCGAAAATGGGGTAGTGTGTCTTTTTCCGGAAGCCGGACACGAGGATTGCCATCATTTAGGAACCTTTAAAAAAGGTTTTGCCCGCATTGCTTTTAGTGCTGCCGAAGCAGCCGGTTTTAGCAAGCCTATTCATATTTTGCCCATGTCCAACCATTATTCCGATTATTTTGGCATGCGCAATAAACTCATTATTACCATTGGCGAACCTTTTACATTCGAAGATTTATACGACGTTTATAAAGAACATCCGCAACGTGCCCAGAAAATGCTTGCCGATCGCGCCCGTGAAAAAGTAAAAGTTCTGATGCTCGATATTGAAGACAAGGAGCTATACCAAGAATATGATACACTTCGTACTGTTTATGATAAAGAATATTTGAAAAAACAAGGCCTGTCGTCAAGCTATTTCCCGAATATACTCGAAGCAGATAAAAAAATAGTCGCATCAATAGACAAATTTCGCGAAAAAGACCTTGAGAAATTCCATACCTTGATGAACCAGGCCAAAGAATACTGCCGGATGCTCGATAAACTGCATTTACGTGATTGGATATTCAGCCAGAAGCTTTCTTTCGGAACCTTTTTACTTCGTTGTCTGTTGGCCATTTTGCTTATACCTTTTATTGTATATGGTTTTGTTAATAATTTTATACCATTCAACGCCAGTACATTAATTACCCGCCGCATTAAAGATCAAATGCTACATTCATCTTTTCATTTTGTAATGGGAGCTCTGTTTGCTTTTCCATTGTGGTACATTATTCTGTTTATTGTTATGTGGTGTGTATCCGGCCTTTGGTGGGTATCACTTATCTATTTAATTTCTTTACCATTAAGTTTGGTTATTTATATCCACAGTAAAGTTATTGTAAAAAAACAATACAATCGCTTCCGCCGTTTCCGTTTCTGGTTCCGAGGAAACCGTTTTTACCTTCGTGCTATTGAGCTACGGAAAGAAATTGTAAAAACGATGGATAAGATTGTTTGATTTGGAATATGGAATAAGATAGAATAAAAAGAACAAGATGGAACAATAGACTTTTGGCATCGTTGCCTTTTTGTCTTTTGTTCCATCTTGTTTTGTTCAGAAAAATCAGGCTCTAATTTTTCAGCTTATACCTGCAATTAATTTTTCCCGAAGAAATCGTATTTAATTTTCCCCGTATTAATTGGCGTCTGATGCCGGAAATATGATCTACAAACAAGTTTCCTTCCAAATGATCATATTCATGCTGGATAACCCGAGCCGGATAACCGCTATATTCTTCTTCGTGTTCTACGAAGTTTTCGTCCAGGTAATTAATTAAAATAGTACTTTTTCTTACAACTGTTTCGCTAATGCCGGGAATGCTTAAACAGCCTTCTTCCATAGGTATGTCTTCGCCTTTCATTTCAATGATTTCCGGATTAATCATTGTTTTTTTGTAATTTTCGTATTCCGGATGATCTTCGGCCAAACAAGACAAGTCGATAACAAACAGGCGGATATTTAAACCTACTTGTGGAGCTGCTAATCCTACGCCTTCGGCATTGTGCATGGTGTCAAACATATTGCTAAGCAATGAAGGTAAATTAGGGTAGTTTTTATCAATATCTTCGGTTTCTTTCCTCAATATCGGGTTGCCATATGCTATAATAGGTAAAATCATGATTTTAATTTATTTACTGAAGTCAAATTTGAGTTATAAAGTTTTTAAAGTTATAAGGTTTATAAAGTAGAAGAACCCACAGAAACACTGATATTCCGGAACTTTATAACTTTATGAACTTTACAGCCTTATAAACTAATATTTAATACTTTCCAAATAAGATTGCAAAATAATGGTTGCGCTAATTTGATCTGCCAAAGCCTTGTTCTGCCGGTCTTTTTTCTTCAATCCGCCGGCAAGCATTGTTTGATGAGCCAATACTGAAGTAAAACGCTCATCTACATACTTGACATCAATGGATGGAAATTTCTTTTTCAGCCGGTTTACAAACGGTTCGATATATTTCATCGACTCCGAGGCTTCGTTGTTCATTTGTTTGGGTAAACCTACCACAAATAAATCTACAGGCTCTTTAGCCGTATATTGTTCCAGAAAATTCATTACTTCGTTAACATACACGGTTGTTAAACCATTTGCAATAAGTTGCAATGTGTCGGTAACGGCAATTCCGACTCTCTTTAGCCCGTAATCAATAGCCAGGATTCTACCCATTTAGAATTAGTTTCTACAAATTGCAAAGATACAAAAAAATGATGAAGAACGATGATTGATGAAGGAAGAATTTTCCTGGAAGGTCAAAATAAATCCTTGCAATTTGCGTTATTTGTTCAGTAAACAAATAAATAACTCCAAATAGGTAAAATTCATTTGTTTACTTTTCGATATAATGTTGATTTTTTAGAAAAATAATTTTATCCATTCGTTCTAATTATATATCTTTGCAAACTATTTATGTAAAATGAAAAAAAGTATTTTATACATTCTAGTGTTGACTGTTGTGACACTGTCATCGTGCTCTTATCAGAAACTGGTAAAAAGTACCGATAATCAGTTGAAATACCAAAAAGCTAAAGAATATTACGAAAAAAAGGATTATATGAGGGCTGCTACCTTACTCGAAGGTGTTGCTCCTTATTATAAAGGAACCCAGGAGGCCGGTACCGTTTTACATTTACTGGCAAGTTGTTATTATAACAATAAAAATTACGAAACGGCCATTAATTATTACAGTGCATACAATAGTAACTATCCCAGAGGAGAGTATGCCATTGAGTGTCGCTATATGGTAGGCCAATGTTATTATATGCTTTCTCCCGACGTAAAACTGGATCAATCGGCTACCTATAGCGGAATTGACGCTTTCGAAACATTTTTAGAAATGTATCCTTATAGCGAAAGGGTCTCCGAAGCTTCTAAGTTACAACTGGAATTAAAAGAAAAGTTGGCCTATAAAAATCTCCTGAATGCCCATTTATATTATAAATTAGGTAATTTTCAAGGAAATAACTACCAATCGGCTATAATTGTTTCACAAAATGTGTTGAAAGAATACCCTTTTACGAAATACCGTGAAGAGTTTTCCATTACTATTCTCAGGTCTAAATATATGCAAGCTGTAAAAAGTGTGCACGAAAAGAAAGAAGAACGTTATCGCGATGCGATTGATGAATACTTTGTATATGCCGGTGAATTTCCACAAGGTAAATACATAAAAGAAGCGCAAAAAATATTTGAAGATTCAGAAAAAACCATAAAAATTAAATAATTGATTATGATGGATTATAAAAAAACAAATGCTCCTGCAAATACCATTACAAGAGATATGAACTCTCTTAGTGAAGACACCGGGAATGTATACGAAACCGTAAAAATAATAGGCAAGAGAGCAAATCAGATTAGTGTGGAAATAAAATCGGAACTAGAGAAAAAACTTCAAGAATTTGCTTCATATACCGATAATCTGGAAGAAGTTTTTGAAAATAGAGAACAAATAGAAATTTCCCGCTATTACGAAAAATTGCCTAAATCAACCCTTATTGCAACGCAAGAATATGTTGAAAAGAAAATCTTTTGGCGTAACCCAACAAAAGATAAAGTAATTAAATAAATTTCTTATTTTTGTAAGATGATAAAAGTATAGTTTGATAAAAAATTATACTTTTATTTTTTTAATAACAAATTAATAGAATAACTGATTAACAGAATAAGTAAGAAAAAATCGTGTTCTTATTATCTTATCAATTATAATTTAATTATTCTATTATTCAGTTATTCAATTATTATTTAAAATGCTACAAGGAAAAAACATATTATTGGGAGTAACTGGAAGTATTGCCGCTTACAAAGCTGCTACACTAGTTAGGGAATTGGTAAAGCAAGGCGCTAATGTAAAAATCGTGATGACACCTCTTGCCAAAGAATTTGTTACCCCTTTAACACTTGCTACCTTGTCAAAAGAACCCATTTTGGTCGATTTTTTTGATCCCACTAATGGCAATTGGAATAGTCATGTAAAACTTGGCCTGTGGGCAGATGCCTATCTGATAGCACCCGCTACAGCCAATACCATGGCTAAAATGGCTACAGGTGTGGCAGATAATTTATTGCTCACTAGCTATCTATCTGCACGGTGTCCTGTTTTTGTAGCACCGGCTATGGATTTGGATATGTATGCACACCCCGCTACACAAAAGAATTTACAAATACTTCTTTCTTACGGAAACCATATAATAGAACCTGCAACCGGAGAACTGGCCAGTGGCCTCGAAGGTAAAGGCCGGATGGCAGAACCCGAAAATATTGCAAAATATATCAATGATTTTTTTGCAAAATCAGCATCATTAACCGGAAAAAAAATATTGATTACTGCCGGGCCAACATACGAGAAAATAGACCCTGTTCGTTTTATAGGAAACTATTCTTCCGGAAAAATGGGCTTTGCCTTGGCCGAAGAATGTGCACGCCGTGGTGCACAGGTAATATTGGTAAGTGGACCGGTACTCCTAAAAACAACTCATCCGAATATTGTAAGGGTAGATGTGGAATCTGCACAAGAAATGTATGACGCAACCCATCAGTATTTTGCAACAACCGATGTGGCTATTTTGTGTGCTGCGGTAGCCGATTTTACTCCCGCTACCCCAAATAATGAAAAAATAAAAAGAGAAAAAGATGATTTACAGTTGACGTTGAAGCCAACTCAAGATATAGCGGCCAGTTTGGGCGCCATAAAAACAACTCAGAAGCTGGTGGGTTTTGCCTTGGAAACTAATAACGAAGAGCAAAATGCCATTGCCAAAATAAAAAAGAAAAACCTCGATTTTATTGTGTTGAATTCATTAAATGATGAAAAGGCCGGATTCAGGCATGATACCAATAAAATTACCATTATTGATAAGAATGGTAAGAAACAAACGTTTGAACTTAAAAGTAAAATACAGGTTGCTATAGATATTGTAGATCAATTGGAAAAAGAATTAATTTCCGACAAAGACATAAAGAATACAAAATTTTAATGTTTTTTTGTGGAAAACAAATAATAAAACACATGAAAAAATACATCTTATTTTTACTTATCATGATGTCTGTGGCTACCAATGCACAGGAACTGCAATGCAATGTAAGTGTAAGCAGCAAGCAGATAGAAGGTACAAACCGCGATATTTTCAATACCTTACAAAAAGCGTTATCCGAGTTTATGAACAATCGTCGTTGGACAGAAAGGCAATACGCGGTAAATGAAAGAATAGAATGCTCTGTCAATATTGTGATAGGCGAACAGCCTACCACCGAAACATTTAAGGCCGAAATCCAGGTACAGGCGCGCCGCCCGGTGTATGGAACATCATATTATACAACCTTGTTGAACTTTAAAGATCCGAATTTTAATTTTGTATACCGTGAATTTTCAACTCTTGATTTTAATGAGAATACGCTGGATTCTAACCTCACGGCAGTAATGGCATACTATGCTTACCTGATTATCGGCTTGGATTCCGATTCTTTTGCGATGTATGGCGGAACACCCACTTTCCAGAAAGCCGAAAATATTGTAAATATGGCGCAAAGCTCAGGCGAAAGCGGTTGGAAAGCCTATGAAGGTAAAGGAAAAAACCGTTATGATGTCATCAATAACATTATGGACGAACGTTTGAGAAAGTTCCGTGAATTTTTCTATCAATACCACCGTTTGGGATTGGACGAAATGGTAAAAAATCCCGTAAATGCAAGAGCCCGCATCGCTCAATATATGCCTGTGCTCGAAGAAGTAAACCGGAACCGTCCGTCGTCTGTTGTTCTGACGATGTTTTTCGATGCCAAAGATGATGAACTTATCAATATTTTTTCTCAAGGTACGGATAAAGAGAAAAAAGATGTATATAAAATACTGTCGGAAATAAATCCTACCAAATCGTCCCAGTACGAAGCTATTTTGAAATAATCTTGTTGGTTTTAAGTAATACGTTCTACGTTTAGGTATAACACTCAGAACTTGGTAATTTTTTCAGAAAATATATTCTTAAATTTTATGCTCAAATCCCTTTTAATAGAAAATTATGCGTTGATCGATAAGCTTCATATCGATTTTGATGCCGGATTTTCCGTTATAACAGGGGAAACAGGAGCCGGAAAATCTATTATACTTGGTGCTTTAGGGCTTGTTTTAGGGCAACGTGCAGATGGCAAAGTGATTCGCAACGAAGAAAAAAAATGTATCATAGAAGTTGTTTTTGATATTGCAAATTATGAATTGCATTCTTTTTTTCGGGAAAATGAACTTGATTATGATGATAATTGCATCATTCGCCGTGAGATATACGCCAACGGAAAATCGCGTTCCTTTATTAACGATACTCCCATTAATATAGCTATACTGAAAGATTTGGGAAGTCAGCTTATCGATATTCATTCCCAACACGAAAATCTACTGATTACCAATAAGGTTTTTCAATTTAATGTAATTGATACGGTAGCGCATACACAAACATTATTGGCCGAATTTCAGCTTAAATTTGAAGAATACAAAATAATTCAATTTGATATTGAACAATTAACACAAACGGCAGAAAAAGAAAAAGCCGATGCCGATTATTTTCAATTTCAATTTGACCAATTAAGAGATGCCCGTTTGCACGAAAATGAACAAGCCGATTTAGAGTCAGAACTTGACATATTAACGCATACGGAAGAAATAAAAGGCGCACTGTCAAAAATAGATTTCTTATTGTCTGACGAAAACAGGGGAGTGTTGACCTCTTTGAAAGAAGCCACAAAAACCGGTCAGCAAATTGCTGCTATTTCTCAGCAAACGTCAGAAATACACCAGCGGTTAGAATCTTCTTTTATAGAATTAAAAGATTTATCAGCCGAAGTTAGTGTTATTGGTAACGATTTGGAATTTAATCAAGACCGGTTTAATGCTGTCAATGAGAGGCTTAACCTGATTTATGAACTGGAACAAAAGCACAGGGTTAAATCAGTGAAAGAATTGCTTGATATTGAAAAATACCTGGAGCAGAAACTACAAAATATCAATTCTTTTGATGAACAGTTGGCTGAACTTGAAAAGCAAAAAAAGGAACTGTTTGGTATATTAACCTTAAAAGCAAAAGAACTGTCGGATAAACGAAAAAGTGTTGTTGGGCAAATAGAAAAAATAATTTGCAGTCAATTGGCTCATTTGGGTATGCCCAATGTGCAGTTTATTGTCTCTGTAAATGAAACACAAACTTTCCATTCAAAAGGGATAAATGAAATAGAATTCCTTTTCTCCGCTAATAAAAATATACCGCCACAGTCTATCGTTAAGATAGCTTCCGGTGGTGAAATTTCTCGTGTAATGCTTTGTATTAAGGCATTGCTGTCTGATAAAGTAGATGTTCCTACCATTATTTTTGATGAAATAGACACCGGCGTTTCAGGTGATATAGCTGATAAAATGGGCGCTATAATGAAACAAATGGCCGATAAAATACAAGTAATCAGTATTACCCATTTACCTCAGATTGCCGCTAAAGGCGCTACGCAATATAAAGTGTTTAAATCCGAAAAGAATGATACTACCGAAACACAAATAAAAAGACTAACAACACAAGAACGTGTTATGGAAATAGCCCAGATGTTGAGCGGCTCTGTATTGAGCGACGCGGCTATTAAAAATGCAGAAGTTTTGTTGGGATTATAATTTCTATTGAAAAACTCCATCCGCTTTTTTATTGTAACTTTTATTTTGTTTTTTATAAATAACAAAAAAACACTTTTTCATAAAATATTTCTTTTCGTCATTCGTCAACAAAAATAGAAGGCCCTCTGTTATTGTTGAATATTAAAAAGAAAAAAAATGTTTGGACGAAAAAAAGAAATATCACTTCATGTTGCTATAGATAAATGCAACGCTTGCGGAAAATGTATGATGCAATGCCGCCGGAATGCTATAGGATTAGGATACGAAGAATATACCATTTGCGCGAAGCTGATGCATCCCGAAAATTGTAGCGGTTGTGGAAAATGCGCTAAAAATTGCCCGCAAAACGCTATCGAAATAAAAATCAATAAACCATCGAATACGCATACCGATAGTATAGACGCAATGCATTGCGTCTCAATATGAAAGGGCATTGCGTCTCCATGTAAAACGCGCATATTATTATATTAAAATAAAACAGTAAAAATTTATAAATTGTAAAATCATGAAAAATATTGGATTAAAAAAAGTAGGAGGAATATTTGTATTCTTGGCTGTATTTGCCGGAGCTTCGGCCATTGTTATGTTATTGTGGAATGCCCTTATTCCATCTATTATCGGTTGGTCGGCTATTACTTATTGTGAATCGGCAGGATTAATTATTCTTAGCCGTTTGTTATTCGGCGGATTCGGACATTTGGGACATGGTTTTGGACATCATAAATGTCATGGACATCATCACAAACATATGGCTCATATACACGAGAAATTGAATGGCATGTCGCGCGATGAACGCCGTGAATATATCCGCAACCGCATGGGTGGATTTGGCGGTGGATTTCCTTGTGGCGGGTTTGAGAAAAAAGAAGAATAATTCTTTCCCACAAAGGCACAAAGAACGCAAAGAAATTATTTTGCGTTCTTTTTTGGTAAACCAAGCGGCAAAGCCGAAGGTGTTTTTGTGGGACAATAAAAAAACAAATGTCCAAGCAAAATAAAAATATACCTCCGAATAGCACTGATGTATCTCTTATTTACAAAGAATACCAGGGAGAACTGAGGGGATTTATTTCGAAAAGAGTTTCTTTTAAAGAAGATGCGGAAGATATTTTACAAAATATTTTTTACAATCTTTCTAAAATAGACCTCGTAGAAAATCCGATAGAGCAGATTTCCGCATGGCTTTACTCTGTAGCAAGGCATCAGATTATCGACCGCGACCGCAAGAAAAAAGAAGAACGCATGCCTCAGTTTTCTATGGGGAGCGATGATGATATACTGACGGATATTGCCGATATACTCTCAGATCCCGGAGATACACCCGAAGCGGCTTATATGCAGCAACTGATATTGGAAGAATTGGAACTGGCGCTCGACGAATTGCCCGAAGAACAAAAAACTGTTTTTGAACTGACGGAATTACAAGGCATCCCATTTAAAGAAATATCCGAATCAACCGGAATACCGGTTAATACACTTATTTCGCGTAAAAGGTATGCGGTGTTGTACTTAAGGGAGCGGTTGAAATATTTGTATGATGACATGGTGGAATAAAAAATGAAGCTCTCTAAAAACATGAAATTTACCCCCAAAAGTTAGGATATTCAACCAAAACGTATAACGTACTACTTAAAACTTTATTCTTTAGACCTTTATTAAGTTATACGTTTTACGTTCTAAGTTTTACGTAGCTGACTTTGAAATAGTACGCCAAAACGTATAACGTAAAACGTACTACGTAAAACTTTATTCTTTAAACCATTATTATAATTCAAGATTCAAAGTTCAAGATTCAAAATTATCTGTAAAACATCCTCAATGCGTAATGTTGAATATTGAATCTTAAATTTTGAATTTATTATTCTTTAGACCTTTTTTGATATTTCATACATAACTGTTTTTTTTGTACTTTCGCACACAGAAAAATAATAGAAATGACAAAGAAGAGAAAACCGCATCCTGTTTTAGAACAGGTAACCATAACAGATATTGCCGCAGAAGGTAAAGCCATAGCCAAAGTAAACGATGTTGTTGTATTTGTGCCGCATGTGGTACCAGGCGATGTGGTGGATATTCAGGTAACGAAAAAGAAAAGCCATTTTATGGAAGGGCGTGTTTTGCATATTCACGAGTATTCCAACAACAGGGCTGTGCCTTTTTGCGAGCATTTTGGGATTTGTGGCGGTTGCAAATGGCAAACATTGCCTTATGAACAACAGTTGTTTTATAAACAGAAAGAGGTTGTTAATAATCTGACGCGCATTGGCAAAGTAGAGTTGCCGGATATTTCTCCTATTTTAGGTTCTGCCAACACTACTTTTTACCGCAATAAACTCGAATTTACATTCTCAAACAAACGCTGGCGTACTACGGAAGAAATGAATTCGGAAAAGGAATTTGATACAATGAATGCCGTTGGGTTTCACATTCCCGGTATGTTTGATAAGGTACTCGATATACAGAAATGCTGGCTTCAGGATGATATTTCTAACCAAATCCGCAATTTTATACGTGATTATGCACTGAAACACAACCTGACTTTTTTCGATTTAAGGGCTCAGGAGGGCTTTTTGCGGAACGTGATTGTGCGTACTTCTTCTAATGGAGAACTGATGCTGATAGTGGTGTTTTACCACGAAGACGAACAGCAGCGTG
>JAVBUB010000065.1:0-7671 GCA_031555675.1 Paludibacteraceae bacterium
ATCGAACGGAGCATAACCCGGCCAGCCCTTATAGCCGTCTCCAAACATCATAGTAGCACGATAACCTAAGGTAGGCAATAGTCTATGTGTCTGGTTAAATAACTTTTCCTGACGTTCTATACTGTATACTTTAGCGCCTAATTCCAGTAAAACAGCACATTGGTAACCGGATCCTGTTCCTATCTCCAATATTTTATCTCCGGGCTTTATTTCCAATAATTGCGATTGAAAGGCGACTGTATAGGGTTGGGATATGGTTTGTCCGGAACCGATCGGATATGCTTTGTCTACATAAGCATAATCTATCAGAGTCTGTGGAAAAAACAAATGCCGAGGTACTTGACCGATTGCTTTCAATACTCTTTCGTCTGTAATTCCTTGGGGTCTTAATTCTTCTACCAATTTATTGCGCCTGGCAGCATATTTTAAATCATTCATTATAAAGTTTATAAAAATAAAACAGATAAAAATGTGACATTTGATAAAGTTACATTTTTATCTGTTTATAGAGAAAATTTTTGGTCTTTTTATTTAAGATTTCCCACAAAGACACAAAGTTCACAAAAGAAAACTTGGAGAACTTTGTGTTTTTGTGGGAAATTTATCTTATTTTTCCAAAATCTTATCTATTAACCAAAAAAGCTCATTTAAAAATGGTTTCAGCAATTTTTCCGTTTTTTCTAAGTTCAACGCATTACCTTCTGCATCATACTCATTAGGTGTATTGATTACGGTAAAGGGTACGGGAGAAACAATAGCGCCTAATTTCATTAAAATGGCTTGCACATCTTTTACGGTAACCAACGGAGGTGTTAAGCCGTCTGTAATAACAGATAAGGCTACCATCTTATTCTTCCATTCTTTGAAATAAAGATCAATTACATTTTTTAAGGAAGCCGGAAAGCTCATATTATACACGGGAGTAGCAATGATTAAAGCATCTACATTATTGAATTTGCCGGTAAAATCCAATAGCTTTTCCGAAGGATTTTTCTGATAAACCAGCCGCTCTGTAAATAAAGGGAAGTCATATTCTTTTAAATCCAGAAATACAGTTTCTGCCAGTTGGTGCTCTTCCAAATATTTCTTTAAAAACAAGGCAACGCGATGACTCATTCTTTCTCCATCCCTGACACTTGCTGATAGTATGGCTATTTTTCTCATTTTATAATTCTTCTATTATTCTTTTCACTTTAAATCCTGCTTTTTCTACCGCTTTTATCAATATATCATCAGGCAATTCTTTTGATAAGGTAACTGTGGCTGTATTTTCTTCCAAATCTACATGGGATTTTACCCCATCAATGGCATTTAGTTCATTTTCTGCCTTTTTAGCGCAATGAGAGCAGTCCATTCCTTCTATGATAATGTCTTTTTGTTTCATGTTTCAAATAATTTGTTTGTTTATTCAAAACATATAAGGTCGTTGTATTGTTCACTAAATTTCCCACAAAGGCCACTAATTTTTTGTGGGCTTTGTGGCTTTGTGGGAAACAAAACTTATTCTTAACTTTGTAAATTAAATTATTAAGATGATATGAAAACTAAGAAAAAGAATGTGATGACCGATGTAATAATAGCTTCACGGAAGAAAAGCAGAGAGGAGGAAATTGCTGCACATGGAAAGCCGGTTAATTATCGGAAAATAGTTTCCTCTAAAAAGGTTTATAACAGAAAAAGGAATAAGGCAGATGATGAACATTTGCCTTATTCCTTTTTATATGTTTTTCCGTTTAAATTATTTTTGAAAAGAGAAAACAGTTTTAAAATCGTTTTTCATATCCACAACAGTCCAATCTTTCCGGTTGGCTTCTATTAGCGCATTTTTCAAGGTGCCAATGCTTGACAGGCTATCATAGGCAAATTCGCGTTCTCCATCGGTATGATGCAATAACAAGCACAAATACTGATAGGAAGCATTTGTAGTTGTCCACTGTAACATTTGAAGATCTCCATCCGAATTACCGAAGGCCAGTACGGGTCTTTTGCCTATAATCTGTTCGATACCCACGGGTTTACCCACATTATCATCGTTGTGCCATAGTTCGGGAGTATACATAACCTGATAGGATCCGTCTTTGGATACAAACTCGGCTTTAAACATGGTACCGATAACCTGCTCTGCAGGGATACCGTATAGCTGCTGACTAACCTGACGGATAAATGCGGATGATCCACCGGATACTATATAGGTTTTAAATTCATTATCGCGTAAATATTGCAACAACTCAACCATAGGCTGATAAATAAGACTAGTGTATTTTGCCTTAAAGTGTTTATTCATGGCTGTATCCAACCATGCTATGGAGTTATTGGCAAATTCGTCAGTAGACATTCCGGTATGGGAAAGGGCAAATGCTTCGAGAATTGCTTTTTCCGGATTTTTCGCAAACAGTTCTTTGTTTACCAGGTCTTGCAGTTCTTTCTTTTTGGCTAATTCGGGCTTATCTGCAATAATTGTTTTAGCCATATCCAACGAATAGGCCATTTCGATATACATTGGTTGTTCGCACCAAAGAGTTCCATCGTTATCGAACGCGGCAATACGGTCTTCTACGGGAATATAGTTTGCACTTTCTTTGTTTGTTACATCTCTTACATAACCGATAATGGTTGTTTTGGATGTTCCATCGTTCCAAGATGGAAGAGGATCTGCTATTTGTTCCTTTTGTGTTTTGTTTTGCATACAGGATGCCAATAAACACACAAATAATACGAGAATAATATTGTTTTTCATATGATTTTTTTAGTTTCTTATTAAACGGATGCTACGTTTAACCTGATATTGAGATATTCGTAGGTATTTATTGAGATATATCGCGAAGCATATATCTATCAATATCATGAAATAAATATCTTATTTTCAGATATACATAACATCAGTTATTAAATAAAATTACCAAAAACACCAAGCCTTTTGGTAAGCCTGGTGTCTTTGTTGAATATATACTTTTATTTAAATTCGGCCGGAATAACCTTACCTAAGCTTGCACCCCAAGGTTGATAAGGAATATTCGGATATTTCTTAAATTCTTCCAAAAATTGAATCAATGGTGGATTTACTTTAATAGCCATCCATCCGTTATCTTGTCCGGAATAACGCCCTGGTGAAGTTTTTAAATCACCACGTGTAGGAGCAGCCCCGTTGAAAACCAAGTCATAGTTTTCACCCGGATCTTGCCATAAGTCATAAATCGAAGGGAAAGTCAGATTTAATTCAGGTCCCATCCAGGTATCTTTACAGGTAAAAAGCATTTTCAGGTTTGTATAACGGATACCACCAAATTGCTGATCGTTAAAGTAAGCAAAGAAATCTCTTTTTCCGGGGCCTTTACCCAGGATCAAATCACTATTATCAATGCCATCAAAAACGATATCTTTTTTATTATTATCTTTCCATATATGGGTTGGAACTTCGCTACCGGCTATTTTAGCAAAGGTCGGCCACCAGTCCATGTGGCTCATCATATCAGTAGCAACACTTCCGGCAGGAACATGTCCGGGCCACCAAACGATAGCAGGGCAACGGAAACCGCCTTCAAACGATGTTCCTTTCATTCCGCGGAATGGTGTATAACCTGCATCCGGCCATGCATCAATCCATGCACCGTTATCTGTAGTCCATACAATAATCGTATTTTCAGAAAGGCCTAAATCGCGGATTGCCTGGATAATTTGACCGCTATTGTCATCCAATTCCATTAATGCATCCTGATAAGGCATACCTCCCGGCGATTTTCCTTTCCAACGGTCACTTGGATTATTCGGATTGTGTACTTTTAAAAAGTTCAAGTACATGAAGAATGGTTTATCATTTTTAGCATTTTGCTTAATCCAGTCAACAGCTGTAGCTCTCATGTTATCATCACCTGTTTTCAGGTTCTGATAATTGAAGTTCTCGGTTACTACTTTAGGCTTTTCCCCTGTTTTACCTTCATATTCTGATAAAACGGCCAAAGATCTCCATTCTTTCATAAAAGCTGAATCTTTTCTGGGAAAGTTTGGATGTAATCCTTCATCTTCATACGCGTATACACCTGCATAATAAGGTGTCATGTGGTACATTTCGTCGAAACCGTGGTTAATAGGGAAACTTTCCTCTTTATCGCCTAAGTGCCATTTACCCAATTGTACGGTCTTATAACCCGCTTTTTTCATAGCTTCGGCAATAGTGGGCGTTTCCTTTTTCAGATAATTAGGATCGCCTGGTGCCAATACTGAAGATAATGAAGTACGAATTGGAACACGTCCTGTAATGAAAGAGCAACGTCCTGCGGTACAACTGGCCTGTCCATAGTAATTGGTAAACCGCATACCTTCGGCCGCCATACGGTCAAGATTGGGAGTTGGCGCTCCACGCATGATACCACCGCCATAGCAGCCTAAATCCCCATAGCCGACATCATCGGTCATAATTACAATAATATTCGGCTTTTGCTGCTGTTGCTGACTCTGTTGTTTTTGAGCGGAAGCAGGTGCAACCGAACCTGTAGCCAAGATTGCGCCAACTGCTGCAATCTTACCACAATTTTTCAATTTTTCTTTTAATTTCATGTTATTTCTATTTAGTAGAACAAAAATTCGTATAAATGAAAAAACAAACATGAAGCTATATTGTTCTGGATTTTTGAAAAAATAAATGGTAATTATTCTTAACAAAAAAATAAAGAAAATAAAATGGAGTTTTTATTTCTGGACTTCTATAATATATTCTAATACCATTTCGGCCAATAGGGAATCTGTGATACGTGAAAGTGCGTTGTTTTGAATTAAGAATTCTTTGAGTTCATCAATGGTTACTTCATTTTCAATGGCTAAGGCATCAATTCTGTCTTCTATGTGCCTTTCGTCTACTTCGATGCTATTCAAATGAGCTATTTGCTTTAAAATAAGCATGAGTTTTACTCTATTTTCAGCATTTTTTCGTTCTGTTTCAGGATATTCACCATCTGCATCGGAATATTCGAGTTCTTTTTCTACAAACGACGGATGTAAGGTAATACTGGTTTGCTCCAATAATTTCAATGAAATTTCATCCAGTTTTCCATCTACCGTTTCCGATTGCAGGTTCAAATGGTCATAGTCGGGCAATTCAAATTGCGGCATTTCGATAAAAGTGGCTTTAAATTGCAGACTTTCATCTTTTTTTACATTGCTCTCGGTAATTTCAACGGGCGATCCGGAAACAATATTTTTTTCCTGTAATGCTTTTCTACACAAGCGGGTAGAAACAGATGTTAACAGGTCATTATTGATCTGATTCCTAAAAAGTTGCTCAATAGTTCCTATCGGTGCTTTTCCGGGGCGGAAGCCTTTTATAGGTAGTTTTGAATATTTTTTGATGATATCGTTATAATCGTCCTTAACCATTTCCCATGGGGCAATAATGGTTAGCTCCTTTTCGTATTCGTTGATATTGTTGAGTATAATTTCCATGTTGCTTATTTTATATTAATGCCGGAACATCTTCTGCTACTTCATAGCCTAAATGATGCACAATTTTGCGTATATAAGGGTCTATATGACTGAAATATTGATACAGTCCCTTACACAAATAGTTCAGGCCGGGTTCGCCTTGCTCTGTTTTTAATAGCCTGTTTTTGGGACATTCGCCCGAACAGGCAAAGAGATAACGGCATTGACGGCATTTTACGGGAATGGAATAGTCTTTGTTATAACCAAATTTCTCCTGATTTTCTGATAATGCCATTTCTGCCAATGGTTTTTCATTGATGTTGCCGATACAATATTCCGGATATACATAGTGGTCGCAGGCATATACATCACCATTGTGTTCCATGGCGACTCCTTTACCGCAAGCGGGCGCGAATATACAGAGTTGCGAAGGTTTTCCAATCCATTGCTCTACAGCACTGTCGAAAAAAGGCACAACGATATTACCGATATCTTTTGAGTACCATTCGTCAAATATCTTAATCAGGAAATTACCGTATGTTTCGGCTTCTACGCACCATTCGGACAAGAATGAATTTGGATCGGCAGGATTTACCCTCGGTGAGTTTACGTCGGGCATATCATTCAGTTTCCAGTGCTGGGGAGCTGTAGTGGCAAAGTTTTTAGATTCTACAATGGGAATAAGTTGTATTTGCTTGCTACCCACTTCATCTCTCAAGAAACGGTATACTTCGAGCGGATATTGTGAATTGAGGTTGTTTACCACGGTGAGGGTGGCAAAGCGCACCTTATGTTTTTTCAATAACCTGGCAGATTCCATTACTTTGTCGAATGTTCCCTTTCCGCCGGTATAAGTCCGGTAGGAGTCGTGTAAATGTTTGGGGCCATCAATGCTAAGGCCTACCAGAAAGTTATGTTCATGCAGAAACTTACACCATTCTTCGTCCAGTAAAGTGCCGTTTGTCTGCAAATCGTTTTCGCAACGAACATAAGAGGGTGCGTATTTTTTCTGCAACTCCACTACCCTTTTAAAGAAATCCAATCCCAACAAGGTTGGTTCTCCACCTTGCCAGGAAAAAACCACTTCATTGGTATTTTGTTGCTGAATGTATTGTTTAATGAAATTTTCCAGGGTTTCATCGGATATTCTCCAACGACTGTCGGTTTTCAGTAAATCGGCTTTGCTCAGATAATAGCAATAGTCGCAATTGAGGTTACAAACAGGTCCGGTAGCCTTAATCATGGCATGCATGCGTACCATGGGTTTTCCCCTGAAAATTTTTGTATTAGCGGTGGAATTTGTCATAAAAGTAATTTGGAATGTACGTTAATAAACAAATAAACCTGAAAAATGTTCGGTTTATGCTTAAATAATCTCGATATCATATTTATTGAGCAATCCGGTAACTTCGGGTAATGAAAATTTGGCCTTTTTAATACGGTTTACTTCCGGATTAATCGAATAATGATACGCGGTACGGAAATCCGCTTTTTCCAGTATGGTTCTGTCGAAAGTAGCTTCCAGCATATCACAATTATCAAAACTGGCAGCAGTTAAATCGCATTCTGTAAAATCAACTTCTAAGGGTATCATATTAAAATGTGCATTAAAAAAAAGCGAATAAAAGTGGCTGAAAGTGGCATGAATAAATAAATACAGAAGAAAAAGGGAACCGCCATTACCAAAAATGAAATGTACATTTTATAGTGATTAGGTGATGACCGGAACAATAAAACGAGGTGCTTAATGCACCTTTTTTTGTATTGGTACCACAAAGATACCCAAAAACACCATAAACACAAGCGAAAACAGACATTTAAACCGCACTTAAACGGCATTAAAACACACATTAAACACACATAGGTACGCAACACCATTTTAGACATTAAAAACACAATAGATGTACAAACAGGTGTACAACAGGTGTACAAAAAACGAAATAAAAACGAACGAGTTTGCAATATGAGTTGTTAAAATACTATCAAAAACACTGTGTTTTATGTTGAGTTGAACCCTTTATTCTATTCGTTATATTATTAAGTTTGTTTTGTAATATCATTGAAATCAACATTTTATCGTTATTTTTATTGATAACATACATTTAAAATCGTGTGTGCGAATATTATTAAGCACAAAAGAAAACAAACAGTTTGCTAAAATCGTTTAAGTAACGGATTAATCCATACTTTAAAGTCGCTATGCAGTTTTATTTTTATCGACCACAATATTACCTGCAAGCAAGCTGTCAATTACTT
>JAVBUB010000230.1:0-7739 GCA_031555675.1 Paludibacteraceae bacterium
TCAATACAATTTCTCCCTTTTTATTGTAAACCAATGTATCGCAACGTTTTTTTAATCCGTTGAATACGATTGATATCTCGTTGGCTATTAATGATTTCGGATATTTCTTTTTGTCTGCCAAAAATTCCACAAAATGCTGCCTTACCCATTCCTCTGGTGTTAAAGAAACGTACTTTTTCCTCATTTGGTCAAAAATAAAATATTTATCTTTTTCCTTTTTTATATTGAAAGAATATGCCGGAAGATTTAGCTGAACCATTAATTTTATTAATTTTGTAGTTGAATGTACAAAATAACAAAACATATTTCAAGATTCCTAATTCAATAATTTTTGAATTTTGAATCGTTGAACTTTGAATCTTAATATTATGCAAAAACAACAAATCGTCGAAAACTGGTTGCCGCGTTATACCAAAAGACCGCTGCACGATTTTAGCAAACACATTTTGCTTACCAATTGGGATAAATATGTAAGTATGTTTGCCGAGCAATTTGATGTGCCGGCTTATATTGATAATATAAATATGCCCAACGCTTCGGCCAATGGCATTACTATTATTAACTTTGGTATGGGAAGCCCCAATGCTGCGTTGGTTATGGATTTACTCGCGGCCATTAATCCCGAAGCCGTACTCTTTTTGGGTAAATGCGGCGGATTAAGCCCTAAGAATAATTTGGGCGATTATATTCTACCTACTGCGGGTATCAGGGGTGAAGGAACTTCTAATGATTATTTGCCGCATGAAGTGCCGGCACTACCTGCTTTTGGACTTTCGAGAGCCGTTTCGTCCATTATCCGCGATTATGGACGCGATTATTGGACAGGAACTGTGTATACTACCAACCGCCGTGTGTGGGAGCACGATGAAAAATTTAAACATTACCTGCGTACTACCCGTGCCATGGCCGTAGATATGGAGACTGCCACACTTTTTTCCGCAGGATTTGCCAACCATATTTCAACGGGAGCATTACTGCTCGTATCTGACCTGCCAATGGCCGAAAGCGGCATTAAAACCGCTCAGAGCGATAAACACGTAACTTCCAGATTTGTAAATGAACATCTGGATATCGGCATAAAATCGCTCGAAGCCATTATTCATGATGCACCTACCTTAAGACACTTAAGATACGAGTAGGCTCTATCTTAAATCTTGAACCAACGGTCATGACCGAAGGGAATAATTTTAAATTTTGAATTTTATCATGGCCAAAAAGGAAACCACATACGATGAAATTATCAGTGATATAAGAAATAAGCAATACAAACCCATTTATTTTTTAATGGGCGAAGAACCTTATTATATTGATAAAATTGCCGATTATATCCTCGAAAACGTATTGAGCGAAGACGAACAAGAATTTAACCAGACTGTTTTATACGGAAAAGATGTAGATATCCGAACTGTCATCAACACAGCCAAGCGCTTTCCCATGATGTCCGAATATCAGGTAGTGGTGGTAAAAGAAGCTCAGAATATCAAAAGTTTTGACGATCTGGTATTTTATGCACAAAAACCATTGACATCTACCATTCTTGTTTTTTGTTACAAGTACGGAAAAATGGATATGCGTAAGAAATACGCATCTGAAGTAGCCAAGGTTGGGGTAGTGTATGAATCTAAAAAATTATACGAAAGCCAAATACCTTCTTTTATAACCAGTTATTTAAGAAATAAAAAAGTAACCATCGAAGAGAAGGCCATCATCATGATGACTGAATATCTGGGTAGCGACTTATCTCGCATTACAGGTGAACTGGATAAATTATTGATTACAAAACCTGTCGATACCAAAAGCATTACTCCCGATTTGGTCGAAAAAAATATCGGTATCAGCAAAGAATGCAATAACTTCGAATTAATAGCCGCTCTTATTCGTAAAGACGCGCTCAAAGCCCAACGTATTGTCTATTATTTTGAACAAAACCCCAGAAATAACCCATTGGTGGTAACACTTACCGTTTTGTTCAATTTTTTTTCTAACCTGATGCTGTACTATTATTTGCCCAATAAAGCCGATAGCATAGTAGCATCCGAACTGAAAATTACCCCTTATTTTGTAAAAGATTATCAACTGGCTGCCCGTAATTTCAGCGGAATAAAAACCATGCAAGTGGTAGGTTTAATCCGCACCTATGATGCCAAAGGAAAAGGAATAAACAATGTATCCACTTCACAAGGCGAATTGCTGAAAGAACTTATTTCTAAAATTTTGCATTGATTGAATATCCTGCCTTTGGTGTAATGAATATCGGAAAAAGGTAGGATATTCAATTATAACTTAAAGTTTACTCTTTAGACTATTACCAAAAAAAAACCTTTTTGCGACTGCAAAAAGGTTTTTTTATATCTATAGCTAAAGTTTATTTTTATTTCAAATTGGCAATGTTGGCAATAGCATCTGTATTATATTTTCCGGTTTCAAGGTTATTTCTGATGTCGGAGAATGTATTGATAGTGTATTCAACATCTTCAAAAGTATGTGTTGCAGTGGGAATTAAGCGCAACAACAATTGTCCTTTAGGAATAACAGGATAAATCACGATAGAGCAAAATAAATTGTAATTCTCGCGTAAATCCATTACCAGATTGGTAGCTTCTGCAACACTTCCGGATAAATAAACCGGAGTAACCATTGATTTGGTGTTTCCTAAGTTGAATCCTTTTTCTTTTAATCCGGCTTGTAGTGAATTTACCACTTCCCATAGTTTTTCGCGAAGTTCAGGACGGCCTTTAAGTAACTCCAAGCGCTTTAAAGATCCTTCTACAATAGGCATTGGAAGAGATTTAGCATAAATTTGTGAACGCATGTTGTAGCGTAGGTAATTGATTACATATTCTTTCCCTGCAACAAATCCTCCAATTAAAGCCATTGCTTTGGCAAAAGTTGCAAAATACAAATCTACTTTATCCATTACTCCAAAATGTTCGGCGGTTCCGGCTCCTGTTGGTCCCATGGTTCCGAAACCGTGAGCATCATCAACCAATAGGCGGAATTCATACTTATCTTTTAATGCGGCAATTTCGTCTAATTGTCCTAATACACCAGACATGCCAAAAACTCCCTCTGTGATAACCAACACACCACCACCTTGTTTGTCGGCTAGTGCAGTAGCTCTTTGAAGTTGTTTTTCAAGGCTTTCCATATTGTTGTGCTGGTAAACAAAACGTTTCCCGATATGTAAGCGCATACCGTCTATGATACAAGCATGAGCATCCGAGTCGTATACAATAACGTCATTTCTGCCGCAGATGGCATCAATGATAGAAACCATTCCTTGATATCCGAAATTCAATAAATAAGCATCCTCTTTTTTTACAAATTCGGCCAATTGGTTTTCCATTTCTTCGTGCAAGCTTGTTTGCCCAGACATCATACGTGCACCCATTGGATAGGCTAATCCCCATTTTGCAGCAGCATCTGCGTCAGCTTTTCTTATTTCGGGATGATTGGCTAAGCCGATGTAATTATTTAAACTCCAATTAAGGACTTCTCTACCTCTGAATTTCATGCGGGGGCCTATTTCCCCTTCAAGTTTTGGAAATGTAAAATAACCATGTGCCTGATTGCTGAACTGACCAAGAGGGCCTTGATTGTCCTGTAGTTTCTTAAATATATCCACGATACAATTATTTTAGTTTGACTTTAACCGTGCAAAAGTATATCTTTTTTACAGAATAAAAAATAAAATCCATTTTTTTCTTTTTTATGTACTGATGTGTTAAAAAATGAATTCAACACTTTGGGATTTATGACTAAAAATAGTAATTTTGCAAGACTTTGTTTATGGAAATCAAAATGTTTAAAAGAATTTTTAATATTGTAAAACAATTTATCTTTTATCCGGCAAGTGCATGGAGAATGGTGGATAATAGTGGATACGAAAGTGATATTCAGCGTGGTTATTTATTGCCGTTGATTCTAACCGGGATGCTTACGGGCATTTTGGGGCGTTTTTTCGGACATCCTTTTGAAGTACAGGCTATGATTAAAATTGCTACGGTTACTTTCCTGTCATATTATGTCGGTTTTTTTGTTGCGGCCTATTTTATCAGAGGATTTATTTTAAAAATGTATGATGAAAGTATTGATTGGAAAAAGATCTTTCATTTTACGGCTTATTCTTTTACGGTTATTTTGGTCGTAAATATTATTATTGGGCTAATTCCGGTGGATGCTTTTTTTCTGAGGATATTTAACCTGTATACCATTTTTATTGTAGCACAAGGTGCTTTTATATTAAATATAAAGGAAGAAGAACAAAGCCGTTTTGCTATTGTTGTTAGTATTATTATTTTGTTATGCCCCTTTGTTATCAGATATTTAATGAATTTGATGATGCCGGGAATGAAAGTGTAATGGGAAATTCTAATATTGTTATAAAAAATAAACGGGCTACTTTCGATTATGAGTTAATTGAAAGGTATACAGCCGGTATTCAGCTTTTTGGAACCGAAATAAAATCGATTCGTGGAGGAAAAGCCGGATTGTCTGATACATTTTGTTCTTTTATAAACAACGAATTGTGGGTAAAGAACATGTATATTGCCGAGTATTTTTTTGGGACGTATAATAATCACGAAGTGCGGCGTGATCGGAAATTATTGCTGACTAAAAAAGAATTGCGTAAACTGGTTCGTGCAACCAAAGAATCCGGTCTGACGATTATTCCTGTAGAATTGTTTATAGATGAAAAAGGTTTAGCTAAGTTGAAAATTGCTTTGGCAAAAGGTAAGAAACAGTACGATAAACGCCAATCTCTCAAAGAGCGCGAAGATAAGAGGGACATGGATCGAATGAGGAAGATGTAAACCAATATCAATTTTGTTTTTCTAATTATTTTTATTATCTTTGTAAAAGATTTTAATCCAACATGACAATCGAACGTAAAAGTCTGATTACAGCCTTAGAGGAAAATATCAGAAAACTCATTACCCAAAATGCAGAATTGAGAGATGAGAACAAGAAGATTGTCGAAGAACTAAATAAGAGCAAACAAGATTTGATGATAGCTCATAAAAATGTGTTGGAATTACAATCTGAATATGATAGTCTTAGAATAGCTAGAACAATGGCAAAAACAGAAGAGGATATTGAATTCTCACAACAAAGATTATCAGACTTAGTGCGGGAGATTAATAAATGCATTGCTCTGCTTAATCAAGAATAACAATATGTATGAGCGAAGATTTATTGACAATTAATGTAAGTGTTGCCGAACGTAATTATCCGATTCTGATTAAAAGAGAAGAAGAAGAGGATATAAGAAAAGCGGTAAAACTTCTTAATGATTTGATTTTAGGATTTAAAGAAAAATACCCTTTGAGAACTGATTCTAAGATTTTATCGATAGATTATCTGGCAATGGCGGCTATACAATTATCGATGAAATATATACGTTTAAACGCGGCTAAGGATATTAACCTGTTTGCCGGCGAAATAGACAATATTAGCAAAGAATTGGAAGATTATCTGAAATCAGAAAAATAATAGTCAATTTTATTTATCAATATATCCGCATTACCTTAAAACAAAATTACTTTGTTTTGTTGGTAGTGCTTTTTTTTTAACCCAGGGAGTCTTTCGGAAATTGGATTTGATAAAAAATGAAAGTATTTCTTATCATCAGAAATCCGGTAAATGAAAGTTACCATAATACTATTTTTAAATGATGACATATATATTAACAGGATGCCTAGCCTTTTTAATCGGCGGACTCATTACATGGGCCATCGTCGGTTTAATGGGAAAAGGGCGTTACAAGAGAATTATTCAGGAGGCCAAAGCAGAAGCCGAAGTGTTGAAAAAAGACCAGTTGCTGGAAGCGAAAGAAAAATATCTTTCAATGAAATCCGAACACGAGAAACAAGTTACTGCAAGGAACGCGAAAATTCAACAACAAGAATCTGTGATTAAACAGAGAGAATTAACCCTTAATCACCAACAAGAAGATGTTGTTCGTAAAAAGAACGAGGTAGATGCTATCAGGGAAAACCTGGACGGTCAGTTGAAGCTGGTTGATTCCAAAAGATCGGAACTGGATAAATTACATCGCCAGGAACTTGAAAAATTGGAAAATATATCCGGTTTATCGGCAGAACAAGCCAAAGAAAAACTGATAGAAGTAGTAAAAGAAGAAGCCAAAGTAGATGCTATTTCCTATATCAATGAGATTATGGAAGAAGCTAAACTGACAGCCAACAAGGAAGCCAAGAAAATAGTGGTGCAAACCATTCAGCGTGTAGCTACCGAAGCAGCCATTGAAAACTCGGTAACCGTATTCCACATCGAATCGGACGAAATGAAAGGCCGCATTATCGGGCGTGAAGGTCGTAATATCCGCGCATTGGAAGCAGCAACCGGTGTCGAGATCATTGTAGATGATACTCCCGAAGCCATTGTACTTTCCGCTTTTGACCCTGTGCGTAGGGAAATTGCCCGCTTAGCGTTACATCAACTGGTAACCGATGGGCGTATTCATCCGGCTCGTATTGAAGAAGTAGTTGCAAAAGTGAAAAAGCAAATTGAAGAAGAAATTGTAGAAATCGGTAAACGCACTACCATCGACCTTGGGGTTCACGGATTACATCCGGAACTAATCCGCTTGATCGGTAAGATGAAATACCGTTCTTCTTACGGACAAAACCTGTTGCAACATGCTCGCGAAACAGCTAATCTTTGTGCAGTGATGGCATCTGAACTCGGATTGAATCCTAAAAAAGCCAAACGTGCCGGATTGCTTCACGATATAGGTAAAGTGCCCGATGATGAACCGGAATTGCCACACGCATTGCTCGGTATGAAATTGGCCGAAAAATATAAAGAAAAACCGGATATTTGCAACGCTATCGGTGCGCACCACGATGAAGTGGAAATGGAAACATTGTTGGCCCCGATTGTACAGGTTTGCGATGCTATTTCTGGTGCCCGTCCGGGTGCCCGCCGTGAAATTGTGGAAGCTTATATCAAACGTTTGAACGATCTCGAAAAACTGGCTCTTTCTTATCCCGGTGTATTGAAAACATACGCTATACAAGCGGGTAGGGAGCTGCGCGTAATTGTAGGTGCAGATAAGATTGATGATAAAGAAACCGAAACGTTATCGTACGAAATCGCGAAAAAGATACAGGACGAAATGACTTATCCGGGACAGGTTAAAATTACCGTGATCAGGGAAACCCGCGCTGTAAGCTACGCGAAATAAAAAATAAATAATTAACAATTAGCAATTGAGTAGGAAGACATTCGGAAAATTATTCATTGTTCATTGTTAATTAATCTTGGGCTTGACCGGTTTTGACAGCGGGCAGAAGTGGTTTGTAAGCATGCAGTGCTTTGTTAGGGTGGCACTTAAATCTCAACTTTCAAATTATAACTGGCGAAAATAACTACGCTCTTGCTGCTTAATCGAATCACAGTAGATTAGCTTAATCCCTTTACAAGGTATTGGGACAAGACATCATCCAAATGCTGTTGCTCCGAAGCGATTTGATACGATGGTGCAGATAAATCGGGGATAGTTCGGGTTGGCCTCGCAGCCGGAATGAAAACTTAGGGGATAAGGCAATGGTTGGTGGCTTCGGTCTTGCCATTGCACGAAAATGAAGGCGAAGATAAGCATGTAGAAAGCAAATTAATTCCTCGTTTGGACGAGAGTTCGAATCTCTCCAGCTCCACTTCAGAAGCATGAAAACAAAGTAAAATCCTGATAATCTTTGATTATTAGGATTTTACTT
>JAVBUB010000201.1:0-5394 GCA_031555675.1 Paludibacteraceae bacterium
AAATATGATCATTGTAGAATCTCTTGCCGACGGTAAACGCATGCCTGCCTACTCACACGAAAGAGTTATTTCACTGGGGGATATCGCTATTTTTACAGAAAGTGCAGAAGTTCCGTTACGCGAAGTTTTTGATAAAATGAAAGCTAAAACAAACGGAGAGAAAGCAATCAGCGAAAAATCAGCGGATGCAGAACTTCAAAAATTCTTTGTCGAAGTATTACCCGATTATGATAAAGAACGCGTACATAAATCAGATATCAAAAAAGTATTTTTATGGTTCAATTTATTAATGGATAAAGGATACTCGGATTTTTCGGAAAAAGAAGAAGAAAAAATCGAAGAAAAAGAAGAAAAATAAATATTCTCATAACTACACAAAAAAGGCTTTACTAAGTAAAGCCTTTTTTGTGTCAATTAGGTTTCTTCAAAGCCCTTAACAAAAACTTGATGATGTTTTCGCGATTGCTGCGTAGTTTGTCACGTATATTATCTCTTGTATACGGAATTTCAACACCTCTGAGCGAAAATTGTATCATCATTACTGTGATATCAATATTTTCGACATAAAACATATTTTTATCAATACCTTCCTGGAGAATTTGCTTAATCAACAACATTTCCTCTGCATCAATCTTGCGCCGGGCTTTTTCCACTTCGTGTACATCGCGGAAAAAGTTACCTCTTAGCGAACCGTTTCTCGAAACAAGCTCTTTAATGGTATCAAGGCGGGTAAAAATATATTCGATCAGTTTGCGTTCCGGATTTATATCTTTTTCTACAACTGCTCTGAGCTTTTCTATAGCTTGCGAAAGTTCTTTCTGTATAACAGCAATATAAATCTCATCTTTATTTTTGAAATAAGTATACAATGTTCTCCTCCCTTTATGAGAAGCTGTAGCAATATCATTCATAGTTGTATCATGAAAGCCCGATTCTGCAAAAAGCTCCCTTGCTACATCCACTAACATTTCACGCGTTTTTGATACTCTCATTCCACTGTTCTTATGCAATTACAAAAATAAATATTTTTTCTTTATCGGTCATATACTAAAAAAGAAAAAGAGCTAATAATTTAATATTAGCTCTTTTATTTTTTATTTTTTTTTATTCTGCTGCAGGAGCTTCTGTTTCTGCAACTGGAGCTTCCGGAGTTTCTTCGGCAGCAGCAGCTACTTGCGCTTCTAATGCTTCAGCTTTTTTCTTAGCGATTTCTGCTTGTTTAGCTTTGTCAGCTTCTTTTTCAGCTTCTAAACGTGCTTTAGCATCTGCCTGAGCTTTGCTTGCTAATTTTTGTTTTTTATCAGTTACTCCTGATTGTTTATTTTTTAACCAAGCTTCAAATCTTTTTTCAGCTTCTGCCTGATCAAATGCGCCTTTAGTAACACCACCCAATAAGTGTTTTTTCATGTAAACACCTTCGCCTGATAAGATGGTTCTTACAGTATCGGTTGGTTGTGCACCTGTTTGAACCCAATAAAGAGCTCTTTCGAAGTTTAAATCAACAGTAGCAGGATCTGTGTTAGGGTTGAATGAACCTACTCTTTCAATAAATTTACCATTACGTGATGCTCTGCTATCAGCTGCAACAATGTGGTAGTACGCGTACCCCTTACGCCCGTGTCTTTGTAATCTAAGTTTTACTGGCATTTGTTTTTGTTTTTTTTAAATTATTAATATCTCTTTTTAGAGGGTGCAAAGATAGTAATTTAATTAGGAATAAAAAATAATTTTCAAAAAATATAATTCTACTGATCTTCCTATTAACTTATTAAGTCACAAAAATCAGTATTTAATCATTTACATAAGATATCGCTCAGAATCATTTTATTAAATATACTTACCCCATCCTGATTAAGATGTTGAGCATCATAAAAATATAAAGAATCATCCAACTGCAACATTTCGTTGAAATTATAATATTCTTTTTGCTGTATCATGATTGAGTCAAAATACCGGTTATTCGTATAAGAATGATATAGAGATTGTGTAATAGGCGTTTGGATCAATACCAACCTTATATTTTCATTTTGATCATATATCATTTTTATTATCTCATTAAAAGCTTCAAATTGTTCTTCCCTATAATCCCACTTTTGTTTTTCATATTGCATATGTTTAAAACAAATGTTTTCCTTTTCAACATATCCTCCCTCAATATAAGTATCTGTACCCTTCAATTTTGCATAAGTTTTTTTCTGGTGAGTATCTATTCCCCAATGAATTTCCAAACGTGAAAGAGAATGCCAGTATGCAGAATAAAAAAAAGTATTGTATAATTTAATATTATTATAGCCTAAAACCAGTTTTAACGAACTCATAACATTTTCATCATTTGCAATAATATCCATGGATGATTCTATTCCATCAAGTGAAAAAGAATCCGGAGATACTTCAAACAAAATAATAGAAGGATTCAGTTTTTTTAAATAACGATTTAATAATAAAAGGGTTTGTTGAGGGGTTTGCGAACTAGACCCCAAGTTGAAACAATTATAACCTGCATGACCGAAAATACGTGTATCGAATTCGCGATAAGCGCGTGAAGACCCAAGAATAAGTATATCTACATTTTGTTTCCTTTTCACATCTTGCAGTCTTTCATATGTAAATCCCAGACCTTGTGGTGAAAGTAAATTTTTTCTTAGCCTTTGAGGTACAAAACCTCCCCATACAATTATCAGTATAAGATATAGTAAAATAGCGAAGGGAACAAAAATGATTATTGTTTTTAGAAATTTATTCATTTGCTTTCTCATACTATACATTTATTAAAATTGATAATAAATAAATGCAGATCCTCCTGTATACATGTACATCCCAATAAGAAATACAATAACAGCATAAAAAGCCCATCTCATGATTCTCGTCCAATCTTCTCCTATCTTCTCTATTGCATATTGCCCATCACGTCCTATCCATTCTACAATTATGAAAAAAACAATTAAAATCAGTATGGATATAATTCCTTTTATATCCTGAATTAATGGCAATTTAAAAAACGACAATGAAAATATGCCCGAAAAATAGTTTATGGCCTGGGATATAGAGGCTGACCTGAAAATAATATTTGTGAACATTATCAACATAAACATTCCCAACATGTTTCTAAAGGCGCGAAAAGAAGGCAACATACCTTCGCCCAGTTTCTTATTTTTGCTCATGGTACCTTTTAATATAAGCGGAATAAAATAACAACCATGAAGAAAACCCCATAAAACAAAAGTCCAATTGGGACCATGCCAAATGCCAGACACTAAAAATGTAATAATGATAGATATGATTAATCCGACTTTCCCTAAATTACGGAAGTAGATAGAGGAAGGAGTAAAAATAAAATCGGTCAACCAGTTTGTTAAAGAAATATGCCATTTTTTCCAATAATCTGCAATATTTTGGGCAAAAAATGGAAAGTTAAAATTACGTGTAATACGTATGCCCAACAAATTGGATATACCAAAACCTATATCGCAATATCCGGAAAAATCAGCATACAACTGTATTGTATAAAGAAAAGCGCCCAACAATAAAGTACTTCCATAAAAATTCGAAGAATACGCAAATGTTTGGTTTACAAATTCCGCACAATTATCGGCTATAACCATCTTTTTAAACAAACCCCATAGTATTTGTTTAATCCCATTAACAGCATGATCATATGTAAAAGTTCTTTTTTCCCTCAATTGAGGTATAAGTAACTTACCCCTGTCGATAGGCCCATTTAACAAGCTCGGAAAATAAGCTATGTAGGTAAAATATGTAATCCATGCTGACTCCGGTTTCATTTTTTCGTAATATATATCTAGAATATAACCCAAACTACGAAAAATATAAAAACTGATCCCTAAAGGAAGAATAATTTGGAGAGTGTATATATCGGCTTGAATATTAAAAAATTCAAAGAGATCAATGAAAGAATTAATAAAAAAATTAGTATATTTAAAGAATATCAGAATTAAAATTTCTGACAAAATACCCATCCGGAGTAAGATTTTTTTATGCTTAAAATTCAATTGGGGTAGTTTTAATCCTATCCAATAACTTATACCCGTAGAGATAGCCAATAAAGACAGGAAACGCCAATCGCACCAGGCATAAAACACATAGCTTCCAAACAACAGGAATATGTTTTGCTTTTTAACATTTTTGCCAAAAACAAACCAATAAACCAAAAAGAAAATGACAAAGAATAATAAAAAAGCAGTAGAATTAAAATTCATATTGGCACCCGAATATTTTTTAAATTTTAGAACAAATACTACTGATCATTTCTCCTACATTATTCCAGGAACGTATTTCATGTGATATAAAACGAATTCCAAAATATTTTTCTATGGTTATAACCAATTGAATATGTGTAAGGGAATCCCAACCATCTACGTCATCGGCAACAGTATCTTTTTTCAGAAGAATATTTTCATTATCCAGCACTTCTTTAAATATTTCATTTACCTGTTTTAAAACTTTGTCTGCTTCCATTCCGGTTATTTTATGGTTATATGGTTTATTTTGTTTTGATACAAAGCAACGTCCAAGATCCAAGATCCGTTTTTTTCAGCAAAGCCAAGCATTTTATAATGCTCCTTTACTATTTCGTTTTTCTCTGTCGGGATATATTCACCTTTTAAATAATGGTATCCTGCTTTTTTAACGCAATCAACAATTGTATTAAGCATTAAGTTTTCCATTCCTCTTTTCAGTACACGGCAACTCATAAACCAGTTTTCGATAAATAAAGAATCATTATTTTCTTTATGTAGTATAATGACACCTATCAGCCCATGGTTCCCAAATTTATCTTCCAATGTAAAAGTAAATGTAATATAATCTGGATTTTCGGCCATTTTATCAATATCAGAATCAGAATAACGAACAGTTCTCAAATTAAATTGATTGGATCGTTGTGACAACTGTGCTACCCTTGGCGCATTAAATTTATTGAAAGACTCTACCAACGAATACATATCCAAGTTTTTCAGAAAATCCTCCTCATTTTTAAATTTATTCCTGATGGCATTTCGTTGGGTTTCCTGCTGATATTGGATTGTACGGTTTGCATCTTCTGCCAAAAAACTAGCCGTTTCAAATAAATTCAACGAATAAAGATACTCTAGATATTCGGCTGGATCTTCCGGCAATTCGGGCACGCACAAATCTGGAATATTCTCCCGTACCATATTCCTTTCAAAAGGACTATCATCTAAAAAAACCATAGAGCTAAACCCTATATTCAAAATTTGTTGTATTTGTCTGATATTATCAACTTTATTATTCCAATTGGCCATAAAAACGGCAATATCGTCCAGGTGCAACACCATATCGGGATGATTCTCAAATGGTTCTTTGGCTATAGACTCGGTATTTTTACTACACACAGTCAGTATAATGCCTCTATTT
>JAVBUB010000168.1:0-4338 GCA_031555675.1 Paludibacteraceae bacterium
ATGCAAACTGCTTTTACAGAGTGCACATGCGGAAAAGGCGGGCATATTCATTCGGAACTATTAATAGCCGAAATATTGGACGAGTATGGAAATCCGGTACAAAGAGGCGAAATAGGAGAATTGGTTATTACCACCCTGGGAGTAGAAGCTATGCCGTTGATCCGGTATCGCACCAACGATTTATGCTATATAATAGAGGAACCATGTGGTTGCGGCAGAAATTGCCAACGCATTTCACCCATCATCGGCCGTAAAGCGCAAATGATAAAATTCAAAGGCACCACGCTTTATCCTCCTATGATTTTCGAAGTGCTGAATTCTAATGAAGATGTCCTTGATTATGTTATAGAAGTACGTTCTAACGAATTAAATACTGATGATATCATTATTTATTTGGCTTCAAACGACCAAAGCGAAGAAAATATAGCCAAAATAAGCTCATTCCTGCACGCCCGTTTACGCGTGCGTCCGCAAGTTTTTATCATAGACCTGGACGAAATCAAGAAAATGCAGATGAACGAAGTCAGCAGAAAGGTTACCAAGATTATTGACAAAAGGAATTAATATAAATAGAGTTGTAGAGACGTTGCGCGGCGCAACGTCTCTACTTGGTTGAACATAGCATGCGATAAATAAATTGGGATATTCCTTTGCTATTCAAAAACTACAAAAACGAAATTACCTTCTCTAAATCCGAAAAATCGGAAATTAAATCATTTACATGTTTTTTCAATTCCTCTTTCGGAAAGGTTGTAGATAATCCAATTATTTTCATCTTCGCATTTTTGGCTGCAGCAATACCAGCTAAGGAATCTTCGAAAACAATGCATTCGGAAGGATCACGATTTAAATTTCCGGCAGCAAGCAGGTAACACATCGGATCCGGTTTGCCTTTAGTGATCTGATTGGCGGTAACTACTGTATCAAAAGTATTTTCTAATTCCATTTTAGAAAGGGCAATAGTCATTTTTGCTTCCGGAGAGCTTGTTACCAAAGCCGTTTTGTAACCGTTTTCTTTCAAGTATTTTATAAATGCTTCGGCTCCCGGAATAAACTTAAAGTCCATTTGTTGTTCAAACAAAGCTGTTTCCCTGATAATAGTATTTTTATCCCCTTCGGAGTAATCACTAAAGTAAATATCCAGCATATTCGGAAGCGTAACACCTCTTATCAGCGAAGCGAAATCGCGAATATTCAATTTATATCTTTTGGCCAGGTCATTAAAATAAATTTCATACTGAGGTTCGGTGTCTGTTATTACACCATCGAAGTCGAAAAGTACAGCATCTATCTTTTTCATATAAATACATAAAATAAAACCCTGCAAAGGTATTCCAATTGTAAGGTTTTGTTCGTAAGAAATAAATAAATTTTGTTTTTAATTCAATTTTAGTGATTTCTTTTAATAAATTCTCCGGGCAAATAGCCAGTTTCATTTTTAAACAATCTGCAAAACACATGATAAGATTTAAATCCGCACATTTCCGAAATCGAACTTAATTTCAAGTGAGGATCATAATTTTCCAGTAATTGAATAGCATACCTAATACGATACTTATTGATATAATCATAAAAGGACATATTTTGGCTATTGATCGCTTTCGAAATATAAGTCCGGTTAGTATTCAACAATACAGCCAAATCCTGTGAAGTAAGATCATTTTTTAGATATATCTTTTCTGTTTCCATGCATGCTTCTATTTCTTTCAGGATCGAAATGTTTTTATTATTTTCAGTCAACAATTCAACTTCATCTCCCTGTTGATTATCGTTGGGTATGGGAAATGCAGTTACCGGAATATCTACTTGCTTATATCCAAAAATAAAAATAAAAAACATACAAATAGAGGTAAACAAGGAAAATACAAGTTTATGAATAAGGTCGGAATTGATAATACCTGCTATTCCGGACGAACCGAAAAGAAAAAGTAATACAGCAATATACAAAACCCATTTTAAATCAACTTTTTCAACTGAAGAATGAGTATTGAGTAAATTAGAAATGTATTCTTTCCGCATTTTCCATACATAATAACAGCAAAAAAGGATTTGCAATGCAAAAAATATCAACGCCACAAAGCGGATAAATGGTTCCGGTTTCCATATTACAGTAGCAAATTCACTCCATTTATCTAAATCGGGATATTCGGTACCAAAATGAAGGGTAAGTAAATATAAGGGTAATAGCACAATGGCTGGTAAAAACCAATAAAATAAATCTTTTCCATGCTTTTTATATGGCTGCATTAAAGCTGCAAAATAATAGTAAGCCAAAGGCACCACGAGTATTCCTGAATATGAATCGAAAAAACGATATATAGGATATGGAGGATCATAATATATATAGTCGCTTATAAAATATGCAATAACGCATACACATACCGCCCAAATGAGAATAGCCAGATTTCTTTTGTTTTTAGAATCATCTTTCAATAACATCAAGGAAAGTCCTGAAAAAAATGTAATAACGACTGGCGATAACAAGAAAAAGAACATCCAAAGTGTTTTTTCCTGAAAAAAAGAATATACAGGTGTCATAATATTTAAAAAATGTTAATATTAAGTGTTAAATTTAATAAATTTTAAGTGAAATTTTTAACATCTACACCTGAAAATTTATATCTTATGTTAAATATGTTTTATTTAACGTAAATTTTTATCTATTTAAGAAATTTTAAAAACGACGAATAACGATTATTTAACGGAAAAGAATCATTTTTTTACGTAAAATAAGATAACAAATCGTAAATATTTACAAATATAATTATTTTTAACTTATTTTTGTATAAAATTAACAATTAAAAATGAAGTTAACAAAGAAAAACAAAATGGATGCAACAAGAGAAAGCAAGGTTAAATTACTTAAAAGGATCCCTACACTAAATTTAGGATTAACCCTCATTGATTATTGCCTATCGGGAGTGATCGTACTTTTAATTATTATATTCGCATTCTCTCTTTTATAACACACACAAGAGATATTTGAATATAATTGCTCTTACACTACACACAGAATTATCTATACACTACAACACCTGAATTCTTATCCCGGATTTATCACATCCAAGTAAGATGATGCGATAGAGAAGAATTTCTGCGCATCGAGAATAGACATCCGAAAGAATTACAGTTTTTTTGTTTAAACAAATTATTTACTAAAGCCATAAGACAAGTAAGGATTTATCCCGAAGCTGAAGCGTAAAATTAGTACAAACATTGAGCGTATAGCTTCAATATTTTTACGCCATGAATAAATATGATTTTACAATCATATCGTATTATTTGTTTGGTTAAATAAATAAGGAGCTTTCTACAACGCAGGTTTAAGGCATTTTTTTCTCTTTTGTCCAAATTTTTACGGAAAGTTATCAATTCAGTGATAACTGCAAATAAATTATCAAATCTTTCAGCAAAAAAACCGCTAGTCATTACGGAATTCTCCCGAACACGACGATGAAAAAAAATTGCAGGAATAAAACCCACACGTTTTGCCTGCACATATAATTTGACATTAAACAATTCGTCTTCATAAAAAATTCCCGGATAAAAAGTCAGTTTTATATCTTCGAAAAATGTAAAATTTATAAAATTAAGACAAACAGAAGAGGTATAGAGTTTATTTTTTTCCACCATTTCCAGAATTTCAACTCCCTGATATACTCCTTCCGTAAAAAGGTAAGTCCGCTGATATTTCGGTTTAAAATATGGAAGCGCATTTAGATTGTTTTCAAAAAAAATATCAGCATCAAAAAACAAAACATCCAGGTTTTCTTCTTTACTTTTCTTATAACATAGTTCCAGACATTCTTTTTCTAGCTTATCGTCGCTATCGAAAAAATAAATGTACTCTCCTGTTGCTTTTTCAATCCCCAAGTTACGACTTATGGAAATTCCACTATTCTGCACATTGGTAAAAACATTAATACGAGAATCTTGAGCTGCAAATTCTTCTAATATTTCCAATGAGTTATCAGTAGAGGCATCGTTTACTATAATAATTTCTATCTCCTGCAAAGTCTGCTTCAAGATAGAACCGACTGATTCTTTTAAATAAAGAGCAGTATTATAAACGGGAATAATGACGCTAACTTTTATCTTTTCCATTATCCGGTAATTTTTTTGATGAGGTCTTCCCGTTTCATTTTTCTCAGGTCCGTTATAATTTGGTTTTTCAGTTCCTTTTTATACCAAAAGAAAAATTTCTGCTGATCAAGTTTTTCCTGCTTTGTTTTGGCTGTCGGAATTTTTTCCAGCGTATACGGATGATAACCGGAATAATAAATTTCGGTAGCCAATGTCATGGGGGTTGGCGTAAAATCCTGCACCTGTTCCAACCTG
>JAVBUB010000226.1:0-2548 GCA_031555675.1 Paludibacteraceae bacterium
CAAGTTGGCAGCAAACAAATCCAATAGCGCTCCCAGAGCAGCACTCATATTGGCAGCAAAAAATCCTTGCAAGCTCAAATGTATATCGCCAAATAAATTATCTTTATTTGATTGGTAAAAAGTTATCAGTTGTTGATAGCTTTCAAAGGTATTATTGATGGAGGATAATGTCATATACACACTTTTTTTAATTAGCATAGATGAATTTATAACCGAGATTCTCCAATAACTCGATGCATAATGTTTCGACGCTTCTTTCGGTGATTTTGGTCATGGCTTGTTATTAAAATGGTAAACCACCATCATCAATTTTGGTTTCATTTACGGTCGCTAATATAGGATATTTTCTTTTGTAAAATGAATTTAAAAAGAGTCCAACTGTAGTTAGTGTGTTAACAATGAAGTACACATACAAAGAATCGCTAACGATATAATCATCCTCCGTTTTGCCATGAAACTCCGTTTTTTCACTTCTTAGTCTTTCTATAGACTGGCATGCCGCAATGAGAGAACTACCTATAGTTTTAATTTCTTCCGGCATTTTCGAATTGGGGAATAACGAAAATTCTTTTAAAATAGCACATACCAAAGCATATAGGGTGTCACCTTTTTTTATCTTAGTATTAATTCTATCATCTTTCATTATTTCCTTTATAATGCTTTCTAATGCTGAATTAGCTAAACCAACAGCCACGCTTGGGTCTGATTCTATGGACTTAAATGCTTTTTCAAAAATTGCACTTGCCGTTTGATAATTTGATTTTATTTCATTTCGGAAAGTTGGGATAGATGGAATAAAATCCGGTGTATCTACGCCTAAATCTATTGCTATTTTTAATAATGTTTCACCATCTATATTGTGTAAAGTAGACTTTAAATCAATATTATCACTATTTCCTTGTTTTGTTATATTGAAATGCGGCGTATGGCCAATGTGATAATTACCATCATACCTATCTTCCCAATTTTGCCATTTCTCAATATATTTTTCAACATTATAATATTTAGATGTTTGAAATTGCGCCCAAAGAGCATTTTCGATATTCTCAATGAGCTTCATTTGATATTTGGGTGATATTAAACTTTCCATAAAATAATGTATTACATTTCTACCCTTACCTCCCCACTCATCAATTTCGGTAATAAGGTATCGCGTAGTTGGGTGAGAGTATGGATTTGGGTTTGATTGGTTTTTATTTTATGATACATTGGCGAAACCAATTCATTATATTGCAAAATGTAATTTATATTTGGGATAGGGCATTGAAAATCAAAAATAGAAGCTGGATCAATCCTCTGATGGCTCCCACTTGTCCCTCCCACACCTGAAGCTATTTCACTATAGTTTTCTTTTAAAGACAGCCAACCATATAGAAAAAACAGATATTCCTTCTTTTTAGGTAATACGATTTGAAATTCTGTAGAACAAATTGAATTTTCTTCCACCTCATTTTGTAACAGCCAGATTCGTTTATCCTTATGCGGATTTAGCTTAGAAAACAAAATGCAATTTTTAGGAATAACATATTTATTACTTTGAATGGATACACCTAATTCTATTACAGGATTTTTATTGTTGTCAAACGAAGGAATACTATAATGAAAAAATATTGTTGATGGATTTTGCTGTGGTTGAATTGTTGTTTTATAATGATTAGCAAAATATAAAATATTTTCAATTGTCCACTCCTCTTTCGCTTCTTCTACAAACCATTGCCTGAACAGCGTTTCTGCCATTTTTTCTAAGGTGGCGTTTTGACGGTGCAGCAGGTCTATTTTATCATCTAAACTACTGAGAACAGAAGTAATGGCGCGTTGTTCAAGCAGAGGGGGAAGAAATATCTCAACTTTTCGTAATTCGGCAGCCTTTATTCCTTCTACTGTACTACCAGATGATCTTGATTGTAAAGATCCTTGTCCTTCATTACTTTGAAAATAATATTTTAGAAAGATACTATCACAAATATCTTTCTTTGTTTGCAATGTAATGATTCTTTGCGCTAAAGCAACCTTTGTGTCTTTGATTAGCGCAACTTGACCAAGTGGAGCTTCGGTGGTTAAAACAAG
Organism: Paludibacteraceae bacterium; assembly: GCA_031555675.1. Taxonomy (GTDB): domain Bacteria; phylum Bacteroidota; class Bacteroidia; order Bacteroidales; family Paludibacteraceae; genus JAISJU01. The sequence continues at coordinate 2,068 of JAVBUB010000226.1, forward strand.
ATCATTTATTTGAGGAAATCCTCTTGTCATCCAATTATCGTAATCCGAGTCTGCTATATATTCATTATATTCGAGCAATCTACCGTCTTTAACAATTTTAGCAGTGATCAAAGGTATCCCAAACATTGTTTTTGTAGGAGTCTTACCTCTATAATCTATGAATTTCTCGATTACTTCTTCTAATTTATATTCCTTCCACTCACCCATTGCTCCTAATCTTTAGCAAATTCTCCACAATCATCTCATTCAACCGCGCTTCCTCCTTCAACTGCTCTTCCAGTTCGCCTTTCAATGCTGCAAACCGTTCGTTGAAATTGAAATCGTCTTCCTCATCGGGCAGACCCACATAACGTCCGGGTGTGAGCACATAATCCAATTCCTTCACCCGCTCCACCGGCACCGAAGCGCAGAACCCGGGCACATCTTCGTACGTTCCGTCGGGATTGCGCCAGTTGTGGTAGGTTCCGGCAATCTGTTGTAT
>JAVBUB010000062.1:0-8594 GCA_031555675.1 Paludibacteraceae bacterium
TTACAACTATATTTTTTCATTTTCTTCATTCTTTTCATTTGTTTCATTGACAACCGGTTCTATTTTTGTTTCATTTACAAATATGTAAGAATTGGTCAGGCTCAATTCATTCTCGTTTGATAAAAATTTCATCTTAGCAAATTTCACAAGATCGGCCGATTTTAATACTTGTTTTAGTTTATCAAACACTGGTTTAACGTCTTTATCATCTGCTATGGAATCTAATATTTCGTCACTGGTCATTTCCATAGCGTTAATACCAAAACGTTTTTCTATGTAGTCTCTCAATACATCGGTTACCTGCGTGTGAAATTCTTTATCGCGCCCATGTTGCCATAGTTTTTCGTCTTTTATTTTATCAAGATAATGTAAAGCAACTACATGAGGCAGCAAAGAAGGTTTTTTTCTGACTATTGTCAAGATCGGTTTTTGTTTTATTTTACGTAAAACAACATACACTACTGCGCCTACAAATGCAAGCGCAAACAAAGCGATACCTATATTTCTGAAAAATATTTTCCAACTGAAAGGTGGCTCCAATACGGTTTTTATATCGCGTATTTTAGCATCGGTAGTGTCAACAGGTAAAGTATATGCTTTTAGTGTCAACGAATTGGATTCGAAAGTATCGTTTTTCACTACAAATTTAAAAGGTGGCATATAATACACACCCGAGTCAAAAGCGGCTACTTTATAATTTTGTACTATCTCAATACGGTTGCTTCCCAATTTTGTGGTATCGGCTTTAGCTCTGTCTACCACATCAACACCACCCGGTATTTGTTCATCGAATATGGGAAACTGTACATGTTCATCTTGTGGTTGCAATACGGATAATCTCAGGTTGGCCTGGTTCCCGATAAGAATCTGAACAGAATCGATCTCCGCTTTTACCGTTACATTGGCAGCAACCAAAGCCGAAGGCAAAAAAACAAAAAGAAATAGTACTACTTTCAAGAACTTCATTCTTAAATTTTGAATTTTAAATTTTGAATTTTGAATTATTCTCATGCTCTCATTTTAAAGAGTTTCATCAATGCTTTCACATAATCTTCTTCTGTGCTTACAGACACGCTGTCGATGCCGCTTTTCTTGAAGATTTCAGATAATTTTTTTTGGTTATTTCGCCAATATTCGGCATAAATCCGTCGAACGCTTCTGCTGGAAGTATCAATCCAAACATCATTATCGGTTTCTGCATCAATAACTTTTACCAGTCCTACAGATGGAAGTTCGGTTTCGCGTACATCGTATACCTGTAAGGCAACCAAATCGTGTTTACGATTGGCAATGGTTAAAGCATCTTCAAACCCTTCGTCATAAAAATCGGAAAGCAAAAAAGCGGTACAACGTTTTTTAATGGCATTGGTAAAATACTTGACAGCGGCACCAACATCTGTTTTTTTGCTGGTAGGTTCAAAACCAACCAATTCGCGGATAATATAGAGTATATGCTTTTTACCTTTTTGAGGAGGAATAAATTTTTCTATTTTATCGGAAAAAAAGATTACCCCGATTTTATCATTGTTTTGCATGGCCGAAAATGCCAATACAGCAGCTATTTCGGTAATGATATTTTTTTTCAGTTTGGAAGATGTTCCGAACATACGGCTTCCAGAAACGTCAATCATCAACATGACTGTTAGTTCACGTTCTTCTTCAAATACTTTGATAAAAGGATGGTGGAACCTGGCAGTAACATTCCAGTCGATATTCCGGATATCATCGCCATACTGATATTCGCGCACTTCCGAAAAAGTCATACCACGACCTTTAAAAGCCGTATGGTATTCTCCCGCAAATATATTCTGCGATAGTCCTCTAGTTTTGATTTCAATTTGCCGGACTCGTTTTAATATTTCTCCTGTTTCCATTATTTAATTCAAAATTTAAGATTCAAAATTCAAGATTGGGGTTATTTATATTTTGAACCTTTTTGTTCGGATTGTTTTAAATATTTGATAAAACCTGATAATGATTGTGATATAGCTAAAACTTTGAGTCGCAATTGCTCAAATTCTTTTTGATTTATGTACGAAAAATCCAATACGCGATATAACTGACTGCGTGATTCGCCACAAGAACCTTTAGAAATATATAAAAATTGTATAAATTCTTTATTTCCACTTCTTTCGAATCCTTCGGCAATATTGTCCATGATAGAACCTGATGATGCTTTTATTTGGTCTTTTAAACGGAAATCTTTTGAGAATTCATTATAATTTGTAATTCGAAATACATCTAAACAAAACTCTCTTGCCATTTTCCATATTTCCAAATCCTCAAAACATTCTATCTTCGCCATAATTTTGAATCTTGAATTTATGGCACTTCTACCGCATTCAAAATCTGGTTAATGATTTCATCAGATGTGAGATTGTTGGCTTCGGCTTCGTAACTCAACCCGATACGGTGGCGCATTACATCATGGCATACGGCACGCACGTCTTCTGGAATAACATATCCGCGACGTTTGATAAATGCATATGCCCTGGCAGCCAGTGCTAAATTGATAGAAGCACGTGGCGACGCTCCGAAAGAAATCATATTTTTCAATGAATCAATTTTATATTGTTCAGGGAAACGGCTTGCATAAACAATATCCACGATGTATTTTTCTATTTTTTCATCCAAATATACTTCGCGTACAATTTTACGGGCTTCGATAATCTCATGTGTAGAAAGTATTGGTTTAATCGCAGGTTGTTCGCCCATAATATTTTGACGAATTATTAATTTTTCCTCTTCTATTTTAGGATAAGTAATCATTACCTTCAACATAAAACGGTCTACCTGCGCTTCGGGAAGCGGATAAGTACCTTCTTGTTCGATGGGGTTTTGAGTGGCCAATACCAAAAACGGTTCTTCGAGTTTAAAAGTATTTTCGCCCAACGTAATCTGGCGTTCCTGCATAGCTTCGAGTAAAGCACTCTGCACTTTGGCCGGGGCACGGTTAATCTCATCCGCCAGCACAAAATTAGCAAAAATCGGCCCTTTCTTTACGGTAAATTCTTCTCGTTTCTGGCTGTAAATCATAGTTCCTATAACGTCTGCCGGAAGCAAATCGGGTGTAAACTGAATACGGCTGTATTTGGCATCAATCAGTTGTGCCAACGTTTTAATGGCCAATGTTTTTGCCAACCCGGGAACTCCTTCAAGCAATATATGTCCATCCGAAAGTAACCCGATGAGCAAAGATTCCACCAAATGTTTTTGACCCACAATGGTTTTATTCATTCCCATGGTTAGTCTGTCAATAAACTCGCTCTTTTGTCCGATGCGTTCGTTTAATTCACGAATATCAACTGTCTCGTTGTGCATATCTTTAAATTTTATGTGTTTTATTATTATTCAATTTTAGAATGGCAAATTTATACAAACGTTCTTTTTTATGCAAATATGTTTTTTAATAATTAATACGAATCAAAAGTTAAAGTGGCTTGAAAAGCCAAATTTTCATAACCGCAGGTAATCAATTCGCTACTAAAAACGGTCTTTTTATATTTTTATTTTAAGAATCGGCCTATTTTTTCAAAAAATTTCGGGCATACCATCATATGTTACAATATATTCATTTTTGCCGCAATAGTAAAAACTATTATTCCGGTGATTCCGTTCGTCAAGTCCTATCCTTCGGAAAACATCGGCCCAATTAGTTACATTTGCATATATTTTTACCAACTCATTGTTCAACAGTTCATTTTCCCATTCGGGATGTTCGTTAACCAATCCGGCATATACATGCTCGGCATGGTCTTCGAATTGCGCATTGAAATGAAACGCAGATCTCAGGCTAGCATATTTTACCAGTTTAGATATAAAAACATAGGTATAAACAATAAAAAATACCATAAAAGGAGATAAATACCAGGCATCTTTCATATTTTCTTCTTTCATTTTTTCGTGAATTACACGCAAATGCATGTACTCGTTATCTTGCGCTTCCCTGCTCCACTCTATAATACCTTCGGCTTGCTTTACCTTGGCTGCATTTCTAAAACTACGGGTTATGGTAAAATACTTTTTCATTTCCCATTCGCGATAAGGAACGGATGCCAACACTTCTAATAGTTTGGCTTTGGATAAAGTGTTTTTTTTTCCGGCCAATAAATCCATTCCAAAGAAGAAAAATCTGGCTATTATGGTATAATCGTATCTTTTCCGGTTTAAAGAAGCTTGTTGTTCTTTCTTTAAGTCAATTTCCATCATAGTTATTTATTTGTTTTATTTAAATTTTCATGAAAGGTGGGTAGTTCATTTATCAAACAAACATAATTATTTTTTGTTGTCTTATCTCTATAACTTTTTCTTAAAATCATAGCTTTATTTTATTTCCAATGCACTTTCTAATCAAAATAATCTTATTTTTGTACGTTTTGATTAAATGTATCATGAATTTTCATGTTGTATCTAACATATTAGTCCGGATTTTAACTATTGCAACGCTTGCACTGGCATGTTGCATATTGGTAGCCATTTATTTTCACGAACCTGTCAAGCCCTTCCTTAATTCTTTTCTTATTACATTTTTAATTGCTTCCATTTTATTTATCATATCCAGCAAAAAGGATATGGATATAGAAAAAAAAGAAGCTTTTTTATCTGTATCTATGGCTTGGGTGCTTATTTCGCTGGCCGGTACGTTGCCTTATATGATATCGGGTGCCATACCTTCTTTTGCCGATGCTTTTTTTGAATCGGTCTCCGGTTTTACCACTACCGGCTCCACTATATTGACGAATATAGAATCTTTGCCTAAATCTATTTTATTTTGGCGAAGCATTACGCATTTCATTGGCGGCGTGGGTATCATTATGTTGGTAATTGTTATTATGCCTTCCTTAAAAATGGGAAGTTACAGCTTGTTTTCGATGGAATCGTCGCTAAAGGAAAGAGTTACACCACGCGCCAAAGATTTAATTTTCAAATTATTAATTATTTATTTAATACTTAATATTTTAGCATCCATACTTTTATATGTGGGAGGAATGGGATTGTTCGATAGCATTTGCCACGCTATGGGTGCAGTATCTACAGGAGGTTTTTCACCCAGAAATACAAGTATAGCCGAATATTCTCCATACATCCAGTATGTTATTCTTATTTTTATGATGCTGGGGGGGGGCAACTTTATTATTTTTTATTTTATGGGTCATGGCAATTTCAAGAAAATAAAAGAAAACGAAGAATTGAAATATTATCTTGGGTTTATTTTGCTAACTGGTGGTTTTATCATGTGTGTACTTTATTTCGGGGGTATAAATTCACTGGAAGCATCTTTCCGGCATGCTTTTTTTCAGGTAATATCCATTATGACTACCACCGGATATGCCACTACTGATTATATGCTTTGGCCCAAAGCAGGATGGATACTCATATTCTTTTTGTTATTTACGGGAGGCTGCATGGGGTCTACCAGCGGAGGCATCAAAATAGGACGGCATGTTATTTTATTTAAAAACATACGTTATACCTTACAATCTTATGTTCATCCCAACTCGGTAAAAAACATCAAACTGAATAATAAAACCGTCACTCCCGAAGATAATAATACCATTGTTTCTTTTGTTACCATTTATTTTATTTTCTTTATTATCGGAAGTGTTTTAATGGTAATGATCGGTCTGGATATTAAAACGGCAACAAGCTCAATTGCTACTGCCATTGGCTGTGTTGGTTTGGGCATTGGATCGGTAGGGCCAACAGGTAATTTTTACCATTTACCTGATGTTGCGAAATATATTCTTTCTTTCTTCATGTTATTAGGACGTCTGGAAATTTACACGCTCTTAATCTTGTTTGTTCCGGCATTTTGGAAAAAAATATAGAGGGATAAAGATTATAAGGTTGTTTATAAAGTAGAAAGCATACGGAAACTTTATAAGTATACAACAATGGGCATTTATATTTGTTGCCCGATTTGAAGTCGGACGACGAATAAATGATAATAAAATTTAAACTTCATTTTCGATTTTTCTTTCAAAATTTGCGGTTTGTCTGAAAAATATTTATACATTTATAGAAACAATTTGCTAATTGTAGCGTTATAATAACATAATGTATAACCCTTTAAAATTTACAATCATGAGCAATGTTGGAAAAGATTTATTAGTTTTTATAGGCGGAGCTGCTGTAGGTGCAGCATTAGGTATTTTATTCGCTCCGGCTAAAGGTGCTGCTACACGTAGAAAAATTGCAAGCACAACCCGTAACCTAAAAAATAATATGGTCGACAAACTGGAAGAGTTAGTTGAATCGGCAGAGGAAATCGTAGACGAATTCAGAGAAAATGCTGCTGAATTTCTCAGTCCGGAAGAAAATGTAAAACAACAAAAAAGATAAACAAGACATACAATGCGTCAGGAAAGAGAAGATAAATCAATGACATTGACCAAAGCGATAAAAGAATATATTGATCTGAAGCTGGAATATTTTCAATTGGCAGCTGCCGAAAGAATTTCACTTCTGATTGGTAATATTATACTCATTTCTTTTATTGCCCTATTGGGTTTCGCCGTGTTATTACTATTCATTTTATTGGTAAATAACCTATTAATGGCATGGATTGGAATTGCCTGGCTTGTTGGTGTTATCGAAATCGTTTTTGTATGTTTACTGATTGTCTTTTTATGGATTTTCAGAGATTATCTGGTTATTAAACCAGTAGCTAACGTAATCGTCCGCACCCTACTCGATCCTTCAGGTAAATTTAAAACTAAAGAAGACGATGAAAAAGATGAATAATACAGGTATCAGAAGTTTAGCCGACGTTCAAAAAAGGAAGCTGGACATAAAAAAAGAACTGGCCCTTTGTGAAGAAAAAATACAAGAAAGCTATTTCAACTTTACTCATCCTTTTTCTTTTGTCAACAAACTACTCGGAAAAGACTGCGAAAGCAACCAGGAGAATCTTTCTCCATGCGAAGCCGCCGGTAGCATGGGTTTAAAATTAAAAAGAATTATAGGTGTGGCAAGTACGGCTATCTCTGTTTACAGTCTCATTAAAAAATTTCGAAACAGATAATTTTTTAGAGTATAAAAAAATTACAAGGTAATTTATCCATTCAGATAGATTACCTTTTTTTTATAAAAGTGTTTCAGGTTCGTCGTCCGACTTAAAGTCGGGCGACGAATAAATAAGTGCCCTGCTAACTATTAACAGAAAAAAGAACCTTATTGGAATAACGAAATACAATCATCTTTGACTTCTATGAAAATGTTCATTTTTTTTCTTATTTTTGAAAAGTCATCAAAAGATTGAAAGAATGTACTTAAATCGATTATCCATTGTTAATTACAAAAACATACAACAGGCGGAACTAGAGTTTTCGTCCAAGATAAATTGTTTTATCGGCAACAATGGGGTTGGCAAAACCAATATATTAGACGCTGTTTATTACCTGTCTTTTTGTAAAAGTCACTCCAATTCCATCGATAGTCAAAATATTTTCCATGATGGCGATTTTTTTATGTTAGAGGGTTTCTATATCAGGAATAATGCAGAAGAAGATATTTATTGCGGACTTAAGCGTAAGCAAAAAAAGATATTTAAGCGAAATAAAAAGGAATACGAACGCCTTTCCGATCATATCGGGTTATTGGCTTTGGTACTCATTTCGCCCAGCGATGGGGTATTGATCGGAGAAGGCAGCGATGAGCGGAGAAAATTTATAGATGGTGTTATTTCGCAATATGACCACACTTATCTGAATGCCTTAATGAGGTATAATAAAACATTGTTTCAGCGTAACAGCTTATTGAAAAGCAACGTAACAGATGTCGACTTAATCGACATTATGAATGATACGCTGGTTGAAAGCGGCGTATTTATCCATCAAAAAAGAATAGAATTTATCAATCAGTTTCTACCCATATTTCAAAAGTTCTATAGCTTTATTTCTATGGGTAAAGAATTGGTAGATTTACAATATAGTTCACATTTACAAAAGGGAGATTTTAAAGAACTGCTGAATAATTCTATCGAAAAAGATAAAATACTGGGCTATACAAGCAAAGGTATTCATAAAGACGATTTAGATATGACCTTGAGCGGATATGCCATTAAACGTGTTGGTTCGCAAGGACAAAACAAAACATATTTAATAGCATTAAAACTGGCTCAGTTCGATTTTTTGAAACGCATGAGCGGCATGAATCCTATTTTACTTCTAGATGATATTTTTGATAAACTGGATGCGGAAAGGGTACATCAAATTATTAAACTGGTGTCGGAAGACAATTTCGGCCAGATTTTTATTACAGATACTAACCGGAAAAACCTGGATGAAATACTGGGAAGCGTAAACGAAAATTACCGGCTATTTGCCGTAGAAAATGGAGAAGTAAACACGATTAATTGAGTAAATGAATAAAAGAAACTAATTTATTATTCTGTTATTCCATTATTAACTATAGATGCGAAGAAGAGAAACACAATCATTGGGTGATGTTCTAAAAGAACTACTTAAAAGCCAGAACCTGGACACGAAACTAAATGAGGTTCGTCTGCTCGATTCGTGGGAAAAAGTGCTAGGTTCCAATATTGCCACTTATACGAAAGGAAAATATATTAAAAATAAAATTTTATTTGTGCA
>JAVBUB010000119.1:0-16049 GCA_031555675.1 Paludibacteraceae bacterium
CCTGTCCGGCATCAATGGTTTCGGATCCCTGAACCTGGGTAAAGTAAGTCCGAACTTTTACATTTCGTTGAGCGCGTTGGAATCGCAGGGAGTCATTAAAATACATTCTACCCCAAGGCTCGCTACGCTAAACAGCCACGAAGCTACCTTGGTAATGGGCGAAACCGAATACTACAAAGAAATACAAAATACGGTTGTAGGAACACAAAATCCGCAAAACATACAATCATACCAATACAAATCAATCAATGCCAACCTGTCTGTGAGCATTAAGCCGATGTTTTCGGGCGACGACCAAATTACACTTGATATTAAGGTAGAGCAATCGGGCTTTAAAAAGAACCGCGCCCCCGATGCCCCTCCCGGTTCCGAAAACAAAAGCTTCAACTCATTGATACGCATTAGGAATGAAGAAATGGTATTATTGGGAGGATTGGAAGAAAAATCCAACTCCAACACAGGATCCGGATTACCGATACTGGCCAGGATACCCATTATTAAATGGCTATTCTCGAGCAGGGAAAAAGAAAGAAGTAATTCGCAACTGAATATATTTATTAAACCGACAGTGTTATTTTAAAATATTTCCCACAAAGGCACAAAGAACACCAAGTTCTTTTTTGTGACCTTTGTGTCTTTGTGGGAAACAAAAAATACTCTTTTGATGTTTCAGAATCTCAAAAATATCATCAGCACCACCCAAAAGGTATATGCCATTGATGTAGAAACAACTACAGATGGTAATTACCATTGCCTTGCCATGGAACTGGCCAGGGCAAAAGGGGCCATTGATTTTGTGGCATTGCAGCCTGCCGGTGATATAAGTTTGATACCTGCCAAAGCGCCCGTATGCCTGGTTTTGAACGGCAAAGGCATTATACACCGGAAAATAACTGTAAATACGTCGATAACCGATGCTGATATTATCAGGCAAATTATTCCCAATGCCAACCCCGAAGAATTCTATGTTCAAAAATATGAAATAGCACAAAGCAAAGACAAAGCCGTGTTATTGGTTTCGCTGGCGCGGAAATCGTTTGTGGATAAAATGCTGGCAGATTTCCGCCAGCAATTCCAATTTATTGTCGATATATCCATAAGCCCCTTTATACTGGATGACATATTACCCGCCATATCCGGTTCCACCACATTCCAATATAAAAACATAGTTGTTCATACACACGAAAACAAAGTACAAGACTTTGCTATTCAACCTGCAGGGGAAGAACAAACCATAAACATTGCCGGAAAACAGTTCAGTTCCGTTATGTTACCCGCGCTTTCGTTGGGATTTTCATTTTTATTAAATCCGAAAGTAAACGATGCCTCCCTTCATACCATTTTAACAACAAGAGATGAATATTTATATAAAAATAAGATACAAATAATAGGCAAAACAGCCCTGTTTACTTTGTTTGGTTTGCTGATCATTAATTTCCTTGTGTTCGATCATTACTACAAAAAAACGCAACAAGAACAACCCGAGATAGAACAACGCGAGGAAATGGTCGACAAACTCAAACAGTTAAAAGAAAACTTGGCCTTAAAAAGCCGCTTTCTGGAACAAGCTGGATTGCTGGAACAAAACAGGATTTCTTTTTATCTCGACAGGCTTGCCTCTACCATTCCGGCCGAAATAACACTGACCGACGTACAGGTAAATCCGTTGGCAGATCCGAATAAAAAAGAATCATATAACTTTAGAAACGGAATGATCCTGATTTCGGGCATCAGTAACAAGAGCACCGCTTTTAACGAGTGGATAAAAAAGTTGAAGAGCAATAATGAAATTACCGAAAACGTATCCATACTGAATTACGACCACGAAATAAAAACAGGCGCCGCTTTATTCACCATCGAAATAGCCATTCCATAATATGATACAAAAATTAAGCTACAAACATAAATACATACTCTTGCTCATAGCACTGGCTATGCTGCTCATTATCATTTATATGCTGGCTATCAGGAAAACAATAGCGGTTATTGGCGAACACAAAAGCCTGTCGGCAAAAATAGAACTTGCTGCCGATGCTCCCGCCCAGATACAAATGATAGAAGCACAGCTCAAAGAAATGGAAGAGCTTGTAGTGAATGATAAACCCGTTGATTTTGAGCAAATGTTATTGGAAAAGGTTACCGGTTTCTGCCAAAAGAACGGGTTGACATTGATTGAATTTCCTAAAACACATATTTCCGGTTATCAGAATTACGAAATATATACAAACCGCATTGCGCTCGAAGGAAGCTTCAAGAAAATGGTAGAATTTATATATGAAGCCGAGCAAAAGACAAAAATAGGCAAAGTCGTGTCCGTGCAATTTAAACGTACTAAAGATGTGCGTACCAAGCAACTTAACTTATATGCTTATATCTATTTTCAAAATGTACAAATCACAAACTAAAATACCCATGATAAAAACAGGAAAAACAACCATACAGATACTTTTACTATTTCCCATTCTGCTATTTATTTTCAATAGTTGCGACGACCTGATAGAAAAAAATCTGGAAAAGAAAACCTTGGCCATTTTGGCTCCTACCGAAGGCCTGGTAACTTCCAACACTTCCATGACATTTTGGTGGGAAACCCTGGACGGAGCCAACGAATACAATGTACAAGTGGTAAGTCCCTCGTTTCAACAGGTACAAAAACTATGGGCCGATACTACCGTTACCGGAGATAAATTTCTGATGCAGCTCATTCCCGGTAACTACCAATGGCGCATCAGGGGAGCCAACGGCAGTAGTGCTACAGAATTCATAACAATATCTTTTGTGATAGACAGTACCTTAAATATTGCCGAAGAAACAATTACATTACTATCGCCAAAAGATAATGATGCCAGCAATAAGTTATCACAACTATTTAAATGGAGTATGCTTTATAATGCCGGTGAATACAGGTTTCAGATTGCCAATAACTCCAATATATTACTGATGGATACTATTACATTTGCACTGGAAAGTTCTTTCAAGTTTCCCGAAGACGGTTATTATACCTGGAGTGTACGGGGACAGAATGACATTTCGAATACCCAATACACAACTTATGGCATTCACATTGATACTCAGAAACCGGAACAGGCATTATTGAAAACGCCGTCTCATAATAGTAACGTAACTACCGATAGTATTTATTTCACCTGGGCAAGGCCGGAGGACAACGGTTCTCCTTTGTTTGACAGTTTATATGTTTTTGAAGATGAAGATTTAAAGAGAAAAATACTATCGAAGAAACTTGATAGTACCTCTTACAACGACTCATTGGCTCCGGGTATGTATTACTGGTATGTTAAAACCTGTGATAAAGCCGGAAATATCGGAGAAAAATCAACTGTGTTTAAGTTTACAAAAAATTAGATGAGAACCTCTCCCCCCACCCTCTCCCAAGGAGAGGGGGCCTCTGTACCATTATCTTATGAAAAATAAAAAACTCATATACATATTATTGCCTCTTACCATTGTTATATGGGGAATGATTATTTACAGGATATTCTTCTCCACCATTGGTGAAGAAGAAAATATGCCATTTTCCAAACAAAATGCTAAAAAAACTTCAGTAGCCCAAAAAGACACATTTGAGTTATTATTAAATTATCCGGATCCTTTCCTGAAAAATGAAAAAAGAGGAATTATAAATAATCGGGATATAAACCAGCAAAGCGCACCTGCAGCAAAAAAAATAACAGAACCAAAACCAACGAAAGAAGTAGAAACAATAAACTGGCCGGCACTGAAATACGAAGGTTTGGTGAAACACATCAAAGAAGGACATGAACTTGCCATTGTGAATATTAACGGAAGCTCTAAACTCATGAAAGTCGGTGAAACCGTAGAAAATATTAAACTGATAAAAGCATGCAGCGATTCTATTACCGTGTGCTGCAACAAACAAAACAAAACAATTAAAAAGAACTAAATATGACCATGCGATTAAAATATTCTTTTCTCATGCTTCTGCTATTAACTATCACAACCAAAACAGAAGCGCAAAAAGATTACAAAAAGATATTTGACGAACAAAAGAATTATCATCGGTTGCAATTGACAGATGCCGATTACGATTATAAATTTACCGTATTGGCGGTATGCGATATAAAACCATCGGTAAAATGCGAATATACCTGGTATCTTAACAACGCGATCAATACTACACAAGGAAATTTCGGAGGAAAACTATTGCACGGCACTTATTCCAAATACCTTTACAAAACACATCAACTGGTTACCAAAGGCTCTTATGAGAAAGGCGTAAAAACAGGAATCTGGCATGAATGGAACCCCGACGGAACCTTTTCCTCGGTAGTGGAATATAAAAACGGATACAAACATGGGAATGCGTCTTTTTATGACACATCCGGAAACCTGATAGAGGAATGCTCCTTTAAAGAAGGGAAAAAAGACGGAAAAAGTACGACTTATGTTGACGGGAAAAAACAAGAATCCGTATCCTATAAAAACGGTATAGAAAGGAAAAAAGACGTCAAGAAAGAAGAAAAACTGGAAGAACAGGAAACGAAGAAAGAAGAAAAAGAGAAAAAGGAAAAAGCTAAAAAGTCAGCATCCAAAGAAGACACTCCCCAACAAAAAGAAAAGAAAGAAAAACCAGTGAAGGAGAAAAAAGAAAAGCAGCCTAAAGAAAAGAAAGAGCCTCAACCAAAAGACAAGTCAAAAGAAAAAGAAGCAAAACCCAATAAAAAAGAAAAAACAGAATCCGCTCCCAATACCTCAACTAAAACTAAGTGACGCGTATTAGAAAAATATACAACAAAATAATAACGCAAAAGTTACAAGGCTATGCCTTGGCTTTTGCTGTTTTTATTTTTGCCATTGTCATTATCCTGAGCAGTACCCTCGTTCTCTCTGCCTACTATAATAATTATTTTTTCAACCGTATTGTTCTTTCCGTTCAAATGACCGACAATGCCTCGTCGGCTATCAATCTGTTGCTGGTGCATCCCGATATGGTCGACTATTCCAGCGCTAAAACCATATCATTATATGGCGAATATGCCGATTCCGTTAAAGTAGAAAAAGAACAATGGGGAGTATTTGACCTGGTGGTAGTAACCGCTTTTCATAAAAATTTACAAGTAAAACGCTCTGCCATTATCGGAAATTACAAATACGACTCTACACACGTAGCCCTGTTTGTTCCAGACCAAGGAAAACCCATTTCCGTTACCGGCGATGTTCGCATTAAAGGAAATTGCCTGCTGCCCGAATCCGGATTTAAACAAGCGCATATCGAAGGCAAAAACTTTACAGGTTCAAAAATAGACAAAGGTAACATTCAGAAAAGTAGCCATACCCTACCCGATTTAAATGAAAACATTGCGAACCTGAGTGTCGATTTTTTTATAAACAAATACATCAATAATTCCAATAAAATAATAGCCTTCGAAGAATTACGGCAAGATAGCTTGATAAGTTCTTTTCAGGATTCGGTAACCATTCTTTATTCACCGTCATCCATTGAGTTGAACGACCTTTTTCTGCAAGGAAAAATCATTGTATTATCGGAACAAAAAATACAAATCGGCAACAATACCCAATTAAATGATATTATTTGTGTGGCGCCTTATATTCTCGTAGAAAATCAGTTTACCGGAAAGTTGCAGCTATTTGCAGGCGATTCCATTCATATCGAAAACAACTGTTATTTCAAATATCCTTCGGTAGCCGGCATTACCATCCCACGAGCCGATAACAAATCAACCCGTATCAATATTGATGAAAAAACTGTGTTGAATGGAATGGCGTTTATATATCAAAAAGCAGTTACACTGGATAAACAACCCTCCCTACGATTGGGAAAAGAATCTATTATCAAAGGGCAGGTATACTGCAACGGCCATACCGAAGTAAAAGGGAACATCTATGGCGCCTTATATACAGCCCGGTTTATGCTATCCACACCTTCGGCCATTTACGAAAACACACTTATGGATACGAATATAGATATGTTTAAACTATCCCGGAATTATGTTGGAGCCGATTTAATTCAGGAACAAACACAAGGGAGCATTGTAAAATGGGTTTACTAAACAACCGGGAAATACACAGGTGCCATGCGTTCACGCTCATCGAATCTGTTGTTGCTATCATTGTAGTCATGATATGCTTTTGGCTATCCACCATGATATATGTCAACATTACCCGTTCGGATGCCCGCATGGATCGACTCAAGTCTTTTTCCGAAGTAAGACAGCAGGCGGTAGAGACCCATCGGCAAAAATGTTATTTCGACGAAGAAACGACCGTAGACAGTTTATATATAAAAAAAGTAATCGAACCCTATCAGAACGATCCGAACCTGAAAATACTAAGCATTGAAGCACAAAATAGCAAAAAAAAGAAAATAGCAGTTTATAAGCAGATAATCATAGTGCCGTAAAAATTTAGTTATAAAGTTCATAACCCAACATTAAAATGAAAAGAATTCCCGCTTTCACTATAACCGATCTGATTGTTACCATGATCATCAGCATGTTGGTAGTGGGTATTGCATTTACGATATTCAGGTTTACTTATAACCAGTTATACCGCTATTCGGAAATGAACGATGAGTATAAAGAATTATACCAGTTCTATGCCGTGATGCAGGAAGATTTTCAACGAGCTTCCGAAATATCATATTCTCCCGGCGAACTGCAAATGCTAATGTTGGCAGGGAAAGAGTACCGGTATATATTATCCGATGATTATATCATCCGCGAAACCAATATTAAAGCAGACACGTTTCATATCAATACGCAACAAATCATTGCAAAATTTGACGGAGAAGAACAATTCGCAGGGTTGGCAGATGAAATAAGCATTACGATAGTAAAAGGAGATGTTACCTTTCCTTTTACATTTATAAAAGAATATTCGGCAGAAATGCTCATGGGACTCGAAGAAGAAAAATAAAAATATGGCAGGCATAGATATCAAACAAATAAAAGGCAACAAACAAGCTGCTCCTAAAAAATCAAAAACAGACGACCTGATTAACCTTCTGAACAAAGATATTTCTTTCGGAAGTAAGAACCTGAATGACAAAAAGAAAGCTAATTTTTACAATGACCTTTCTATCCTCCTGTCATCGGGAATTGATTTGCGCACCACATTGGACCTCATGTGCGAAGAAGTAACCAAAAAAGAAGAAAAAGTCATTTATACCAGCATCAGGGATAAAGTGCTGAATGGCGCGGGATTATCAGAAGCACTGGAGCAAACAGGCAAATTTTCGATGTACGAATATTACAGCATCAAGATAGGCGAAGAAACCGGTTGCCTGGCCAATGTATTAAAAGACCTTGTTGGCTATTATGCCAAAAAAATAGAGCAGAAGCGTAAAATGACAAGCGCTTTTTCCTATCCTGCTTTTGTGCTATCGGGAGCCCTTTTGGCGGTTGTATTCATGATGACATTTGTGGTACCCATGTTCGAAGATATTTTTGCCCGGTTTGGCAACGATTTGCCCGGTATGACCAAAGTCGTTATCAGCATATCTCACTTTATTTCCAACAATATTATACTAATTCTTGTATTGTTATTATTGGCAGTTATCGGAGTTTTCAGCATGAGAAAAAATGAAAAATTCAGGCAAATGAGGTCTGTATGGTTGCTGCATATCCCATTTTTCGGGGAGTTAAGCCGCAAAATGTACCTGGCACGGTTTTGCCTGGCCATGTCATTGCTTACCGGAGCGCACATTCCATTGCTGCACGCGTTGAGCCTGGTCAAAAAAATGATAACTTTTTATCCCCTGCAAAAATCCATTGCTGTTATTGAGAATGACGTTATGCATGGGATAAGCCTGCACGAAAGCATGTCCAAATTTCCTATTTACGACAGACGTATGATATCACTGGTTAAAGTAGCCGAAGAAGTAAACCAGCTTGATACCGTTTTCGATCGCTTAAAAACGCAATACATGGACGATGTGGATTATCAAACGGGAATTATCGGCAGTATACTGGAGCCGTTGATGATTATTTTGATCGGCATTTTTGTAGGTGTTATTTTGATATCAATGTATTTACCTATCTTTAAGTTGAGTACAACAATTGGTTTTTAATATTGTAATACTGGAAATTTCAAACGAAACAGTATAAAAAGTTAAGCATTATTTTTATTGATTATCCAAAATTCATCTATAGCCAAGTTTTCAATAGCAGAATGACGTCTTTTTTTATTATACCAGATTTCAATATACTCAAAGATTTCCAATTCCATTTGTTCAGCGGTTAAAGTCCGATTCAAATATGTTCCTGCGGCTACACTTGGCGATATGCCTATCCTTTCTGCTACTTCTTCCGATGACAAATCATCTTGAAAGCCCATAACCACCGCAAGAACTTCTTCCTCAGTAAGTGGGCGACGTATATAAGTTCTATATTCTGCCGAGCACTTCAGTATTTATTCGAATATTCGCACTGCTTTTTTTGTTTTTCCGGCGTTATTTGCACTGCATTTGTTACAATCGCCCGAGATGGACAAGTGTCCTGACTTGAAAACCACATCCCGACCACAAACCAACCACAAAAAAGAAAGGCGTAAGTTAGAAAACCTACGCCTGATAGTGAACGGGGACACTTATCTTATCTTTTTTTACTTCTTTCTGTTGCCAATTTGGAAATCTTATCTACAAACATCAAATATCCGGCTATGGAATGGACACGGTTCACAAAACCGCGCCAGCAATTTAATATCTATCATATAGTACATTACTCTTTTTTATCAATCCTATAGATTCTATTATATAAATATGTTTTACAGGTTCTTTAAGATGCAAAATGACATCATATTCTTTAGTTAAATCATCATTAGCAGAATGTTTAGTTAGAGTATAATATCTCCCAAAATTAACATCTTCAAATGTGAAAAAAATTTGATTAACTTTATAATGAGAATATCCGTTTAATGGTGTTCTAACTGTGATAACTTCACAGTTTCTACTTACTATAAAAAGTATCGAAAAAATAGTAAAATAAGTATATAAAGTCACTTTGAAATACGCAACAATTTTCGCCTTAAACTTAATCTTAAAAACGAAATACAACAAAAAACAAATACATAGTGAAATAATAAATGTTATTAAATAGTAATAATAAGAGGTTACTAAAGAACCATAAAAATAATTAAACAAAGAAATAGAGCCTACAATAAATATCAATATGCTTTCTTTATTGTTTTTTATTTTGTCAATCATTACTCTCTTCATCTGATGTTACTTTTTTCTTTACTTCCTTACCCGTTTCTGTAACCCCAGAAGATACAGCACGATTTTTTGTTTTTTCTGCTGCATATTTCCCTGCACTTGCATTTACATTTTCTTTGGCAATTTCCGCTTTATGTGTATCGCTTTTAATTCTTGCTTTATCTTTTCCTGCCTCTGTATTTCTTCGTAACTTATTAAGTGCTGTATATAATTTAGTATTATTATCTTTTAAGGATTCTAACAATTCATCGGCTCGTTTTCCCATTCCTTTTAATAATAAGTTTGAAAATGTAGCCGTAAGAAGTTCTTCAGTTAAATCAATATCTCTAAAAGATGTACCAGATTCGATTTTACCTATAATACTTGTCGTCATTGATTGAACTACATCAATGGCAAATCGTCCAGCCTTACTATTAGCTACTTTTGACATCATTCTTGCAGTTCCTGTACCATCAACGAAGAAAGAAATAGCAGCTGTAGTTACCCCATTAAATGCAGCAGCACCCCAATTTATATTATTAAACGCAGTTTGATAGTCATCTCCTCCAAATATCCAATTGGATAAAAAATCAATACCCGCAGACACTACAAATGCCCCAATTCCTTCGAGTACTGCTCCAATAGGTGTTTCTCCATCTGGGTCTTTTAATGCTATTGGATTATTTCTAAATACAGCGTAATTACTAATGTAAATTTGATCAACAGGGTCTAATCTAAATCTTCTACCGAGTCTTGGATCATAACCATAATCGCCAAAAGCCAAATAATTACCGTTACTTTTCAACTCATCATCTTTCTCATGTCCACCAAATCCATAACGATAGTCATTTCCAGGGTCATAATTATAACGTCCCGGCATCACTTGACCAAACGGATAATAATCATACACTTGCTTTATATCTGGTTGATTGTTAGGTAGCCTTTTGTCCGAAACGACAGCAAGAACGTTGCCCAGATGGTTTGTTAACTCAAAATATTTGCTTCCAAGTTCACGTGAAGAGAGGGCTAAATCAATATCAGGGTTAGTGGTGGTAGTATTATTACTGCGGGTAGCAAGTAATACATTTGATTTGAGCATACCTAAACGAGAGGAACCGTACAAATGCTGCTCAGATAAAAACAGTTCTTCAGTATTATTGTTGAAAAGTTTCTTTTCATATACTGCTATGACGTTACCCTTAGTATCACGAACATAATACGTTATTATTTCTTTAGGTAGTGCATTTCCGCTAATATTCGGATAAATGACCGTTTTACTCACACGGTTACCCAATGCATCGTAAGCAAAACGCAGATTAGGCTTGTCTTGATTAGGCTTGTCTACCCTGATGATTTCAGAGATTTTACCCATCGCATTCCACTCGATACGTGCTATTTCTTCCTGCTTATCGGCAATGAGGTTACCAATTTTATCATATTTGTAGTTATGCGTGCCTGTATTATTTGGAACAAAAGTACCTTGGTCATCTATATCTTCTCCATAATAACCGGCATCTACAGGATCATTCACATTTAATAAGCGATTACTGATGGTTCTTCCCATACCGTCTTTTTGATAATGATAAGATAAGTTATCCATGTTCAAAGAATCTGTTTTATTACCATTCCTGTTCAATGCCAGTATATTACCATTGGCATCGTAAGTATACGCGGTATTATATTTCTCTGTTTCAATGCCACTTTCATATGTTTTACTTGACAATAGGCGGTTTAATTCATCATATCCATATGTTTTTGTCAAATTATCCATGCCACTGATGGCTGTCGCCATTTTCGATATGTTGCCATTGTAAAGTTCACTCGATGTGCTTCCGGATGCTACTGCAGCCAAGAATGCTTCCGAAGTGGAACCCCCAATTGCTTTATAGTCATTGCTATTGTAATGTAAGCTATATCCAAATGCATCCTTAGCTACATTATTTCCATCTTTCCCCATGTCAGTGTTTGTTTCAAGACTATTTGTATTTACTCCTTTAATCCAACCTTGCAGTGTATAGGCATAATCTAATCCCTGAACTTTAAGGTCACCTAATTCTGTTCTTGCCAACGGACCATGTTTATAATATTGGTAAGTAGCGTCATTATCCCACAATAATCCGTCTAAACTGGTAAATACACTTACAATTCTGTTATCAGCATCATATTCATATTTGTGATAGAACTGATCCGGATTTCCGGGTTGGTAACTTACTTTATTAACGTTTCCACTTACCAAATCGTATTCATAAAGAATATTTTTATGTTGCTGACCAAGATATTTTAACTCCGGATTGTCTTGTATCAGCTCTTTTACATTACCATGTATATCATAACTATAATGAGTAGCATGATTATATATAGTACTGTCTTGGTCATATTTTTCTTGATAAATAACAGATGCAATACGATTACGCAAATTCTCTTGTTTCAAAGTACTAAATAAATTGCTTATTCCCGATGATAATGGATAATCGAATTGAGTTCTGGTTACTTCATATCTTAAAGTACTCCAATTATTAGGATATATGCTATCGTTCAGATTTATTTCTTCCGGAGTACGGTTACTTTCCAGTTCCCCTACTTCTATTACCCTTCCCAAAGCATCATAACTTGTATAACTATACCTTGGTATTTCGTAATGGTGTTGTTTACTATTTTGAGAAGCTACCAAACGACCTAATTTATCATAATAGAAACGGGCCGAGAATTTATCCGATTCATCTGTAACATTTACCACCGTACCATTTGTTCCACTTATTACAGCCGAACTCTTATTCCTGAATGCTATCTGGTTCAAGTCTTCTGTGGTCTGGCTATCTTTACGATTCCAGGTAATACCTCCATCTATGGTTTTTAATACTACACCTTCATTACCCGCTACGTAAATAGTTTTCTGGTCTATGGCTTCAATACTATTCAAATGTACATTTATGTTACTATGAGTAGGATCTGTATAGGCCGTCCAATTGGTTCCATTAGGAGCTTTCAGCAGTTCCCAATGATCTCCGTTATCTATACTCTTCAAAATAGTACCATCATTACCGGCTATAAAACCAATGCCAGCACTAAATGTTATGCTATTTAGCTTTTTACTAGTTAAACTGACAGACTTTTGTATTAAAGTATTTCCTGCTAAATTTAATTTATATATAATTCCGTCATCTCCAGCCAGGCAAACATTATTGTTGTCAATAAAACAAACGGCATTTAATACACGGTTAGGTGTAAATATAACCTCCCAATGATCTCCTCCAGTCGTCGTTTTCAATATAACCCTATCGCCTGCAGCAATCCCGATGCTATTATTCAAAAATTCAATTGTATTTAGTTTTTGAGTAGTAACCGGAGTTGAAGGGAAATTCCATATGCTACCATCTGTACTAGTACCAATAGCTCCACTGGTAGTCACGGCAAAAAGTTTTCCATCCGGTCTTTTAGCAGATGCTATTACTTTGCTCGGACGGATAGCATTACCTACCGGATCCCATGATGTAAGACTATTATTCTGGAAATTTACTGTTTTGTAAATTTTCCCATTATTTCCTACTACCCAAGCTTCATTACCATTTATAGCAATATCATTGATGGTATAATTGCTAATTGGTAAATTATAAAACATGGCGCCTATTTGATGTTGTATGTTACCATTATTGTTAGCTGTAAAGTAATTATTCGAGCTATAATCATAAACTGCAGCAGTTATTATATGAGAATCTATTGCTGACATTTCCCACGAGTTTGGGACAGTGGATATATCAGCATTTTTATATAAGATACCAGAACCTCCGGTTGCCAATATTGAATTTTCTGCCGGGATAGATATTGTATGTAAATCGTTTATAAAAGGAGTTGGAAGCAACTTCCATTTTTTTGTACCGCTCACATTCCATAATACAGTTCCTTTATCACCTACAGCAACAGTAGTATTACCATAAGACTGAATACTTCTCAGTTTGTGTGGCAATATTTTTTGAGATGTCATTGTTGCAAAAGAACTGAAAGTAGTATAAATGGTACCATTTTTTCCTACAGCCACTCCTTTTGTCGGATCTTGAAATAAAACATTTATTGCCTTAAGCTCTGACATTTGATTTGTTTGAGCTAGCAGCCAGCTATTACCGGCATCTGTTGTTTTCCAAATATATCCGTCTTTGGTTAACAGATAACCGTTTCCTTCTTTCCCAAAAGCAATTGATATAACTTCTACACCTGTTAAAGACGCTACCGGAGCAATTGTAACAGCGCCTGAAGTTAATATTTTTCCATTATAAACAAGATTATCTTTAGTAATAATAGTAGCAATAGTTTCAGGATTAAGTGTACTATTTCTTTTGTTTACCATTATTTGTTTAATATCTATACCTGTAGAACCTTGAGTTTCGAGTTGGGTCCAGTTGACTTCACCAGCCATGATACGGAATATTGTTCCGGCATCTCCTCCTACATAGCCTGTTGATGAATCTTCAAAATAAATGCTATTTAAGGTACCTGCTCCCACAGTAGTATTAAGATCTGTCCAGTTTCCGACATAACTCAACTTATACAACTTATTATCATTATCAATAGCATAAGTAACACCATTAATATAACTAAAGTCTGTTATTAGTTTATCGTTTAATAATCCTACAGTTTCATTCCAGGTAACTCCTCCATTATTGCTTTCGAGCATTTTATTAGAAGTAGTTAATGCCATGGCTTTGTTTGGAGCTACAATACGTGCTTTTGTAAAGTCAGTACGATTGGTGGTATTGAACCGTTGCCAAACATTATCATCAGCCCTAAGGAATTGCCCATCTTCTCCAAAAGCATAAATCGTATTTTCGTTATACATTTGAGTTAAGAACAAATCCGAAGTAACTATTAAATCTTCTTGTTCCCAATGTTCTCCGCCATCTTCGCTTTTATAAATAGCGCCATAATTACCTTTATAACCGACAGCATATGCCAAATCATTATTTTTATAATATACATGTTCGAGCGAGGTAAGGGCCTCTAAACCAGTGCCAGATAATGGATCCCAGTTTACACCCGAATTGAACGTTTTACGTATTTTGCCACTCTTTGTAAATAAATAACCGGTATATGAATTTCTCATATAAACAGCTTTTAAGTGTTCTGTTGTACCAGAGTTGATGGCAGTCCAGGTAGCACCACCATCTATTGTTTTCAATAATGTTCCGTTATCTCCGGCCACATATATAGTATTAGCTCCGGAAAGTATAAAAATATCATTTAAATTGTTAAGACCTAAATCTTGAACAGGCACCCATGTTTGTCCTCCATCATTGGTTATATAACCTACACTCTGCATCGGATTTTGAGGAAGTGTTCCAAAAATCACTCCATTCAGGTCGGTTGTAAACTTTGTTGCCGTTACATTCAAATTAGCAGGCAAACCTATGTTTCTGTCAGCCAAGGTCACATCTTCAAATGCATCATGATCTGGCATATATTGTGCTACTAACTGGTTTAAACTGTTGTACAAGTAACGAGTTTCCATTCGATGGTTGCTGAATACGGTACATGTATCTTTTTCCCTGTCTTTGTTTATTTGAGGGAATAATGATGGATGTATAAATTCAACTCCTTCCGGTGGAACGGTTTTTACCAGATTACCGGCTTGGTCATAATAGTATAAAGTATAATGATGTTCATTGTCTTCATATTTCATATTAAAAGACTCTTTACCGGCCGTAGTTAAACACTGCTTGGTGTATCTGTTTCGGAAATCTGTTACAATACTATCTCTATATCCTTTATAAAGGCGTTCTGAATTGGTTATAGCGCCATGTATTAAGCTCCATTTACAGTCATCTTCTGTATCCACATTTTCGCCATTAACCGGATTACAGAGTGTCAGTTCTTCCGGTTTCTTACAAATTGCTATTGGAATACAAGAAACCCCATGCATAGTAGCCGGTACTGTTTGACCATTGTGAACTACAAGTACATCCATCAGAAAACTTCCTGTATTCTGGGGAGTATTATCCGGAGCAACACGAATTTCTTCAAAATAAACAATACTGTTGATATCATAGCCTTTTTCCGTATCAACAAACTTCAACGTCATATCACATTCAAATATGGAACAGGTTGGACTGCTAATTCTCATTGTAACTGAATTTGGAGTCGAAGTACCGGGTACAGGCTCAATAATCCAGTCTTTACATGTACAATCATTCAGATTTATACTTGGATATGTTTTCTTCAATAATTCAATGAAAGCTTTTTCTAAATCTTTATATTGATTTATACATGTTTTAGTGTTTATACTGCTTCTCAATTCCAATTCATTTAAGAACTTCCGGATGTAATCGGCTCCGGGTATGATAGTACAAACCGGTGCTACTTCAGCATCCTCGCAGTTTTTCATAAAATCAGCATAATCAGTATAATTTAAGTTCAGACTAAACTTATGATTTAGAAAATTAGTTATCATGATTTTTAGATAATTAATACCATGCGGATCTTCCGGTTTGTGATCTTTAAATGCTTGTGTCCATTTTTTAGTATAAAATTCCGTTAGAGCCGCCTTACCGGTATTACAATCCTGACAGGTACTGCAAGATATCTCAATAGGAACAAATTCTCCCGATTCGGCCAACATTTGCTTGCCATCTTCTGACCATGATGAAAATTCATTCCATTCATTCATATTGCCATAAGCTCTTTCGCATAAACATACCTTGGCCTGAAATCCATTGACAGTAAGAGTAAGGCCGGATTTTTCTTTTTGAGCTTCATAATAAGCTTTATTGGAAGCATATCCTGCCGGATTTTGCTTAAACTCTTTATCAGCTTGCAAGAATTGATTGCATGCGCATGTATCAATAACTTTATATTTATTAAGGGAGTTATA
>JAVBUB010000160.1:0-3121 GCA_031555675.1 Paludibacteraceae bacterium
TATATAGTTCCGGTATTTCATCGGGACTATCTTGTAAATCGGCATCCATGGTAATTACCACATTGCCTTGGGCTTCTTTGAAACCGTTGTATAAAGCAGCCGATTTTCCATAATTACGACGGAATTTTATTCCTTTCGCGTGAGGTGATTTCCGGCCCAGTTCTTCAATTACTTTCCATGAACGATCTGTACTACCGTCGTTTACAAAAATAACTTCATAAGAAAAGTTATTTTCGTTCATCACCCTTTCGATCCAGGCAAAAAGCTCCGGCAACGATTCTTCTTCGTTGTAAAGAGGGACTACTACAGATATGTCTATATTACTCATGAGTGGTATTGAATAGATCTGTTTTTTTTACAAAAGATGAAGTAATGGCGGAAATAACTATTCCCATGACATTATTGATCAATATTGTTTGTAATACAGTAGAGATAGCCGATGGCATGGTCATGTTAATGGCTTCGTCGATAATTTTTTCGGGTATTCCCATTTTTTCCATCAGGTCTATGGATGCTTTGAACGCGTTGGTCAGGTATTCGGGACTGATAAACTGGTAAAATACGAATTGTCCTAAAGCCAATATCAGCGAAGCGTAAAAGAATAACGAAACTCCATAAGTAAAAGCTGATGAATAGGATATGAACCCATTTAATTGTTCATCGCGGTATTTTTTCTGAAACCTGAAGATGATATAAGGGACAAGTAATGTGAGTACCGAGATAAGAGAAGACAACAAAGCGCTTTTTTCCGAGAAAACGGAAATGTAAAACTTAATGACGAGATAAAGACCCAAAATCGCAGCATAGGTCATAGCATGCTGCATTTTATTGTTTTGCATAATCCAACCTGTTTTGAATTGCAAAGATAAGTTTTTTTGATAAAAAAGAATGTTTTTAAAGTCTTTTTATGTAAAGATAGTTTTCAACATGTTGTGTTTTTGCATCTTGTTGTATCTGAATTCGATACTGTTTTATTTGTATATTCTGATAAGAAAATATATTTTTACTATCGCGTTTAATCGTACCATAAAAATATTATATGCGAAAAAATTGTTTTTTATTCCTGTTATTTTTATTGTCGGCTTTGGAAGCAGTACAAGCTCAATCGGTTTTATTTCCAGACGACCAGAAACAAAGAGGTTATTATGACCGTCCGTACAAAAGATACGAAGCTGAAGCCGGAAAATGTATAACCAATGGCGTTATATTACCTGCCAGTTTTGAACAATCGGACTTACAGAGTGAAGCGTCCAATCAGGTGGCAACACAGCTGATTTTGGAAAATTCGTATATTCAATGGACCAACGAGGCTGAAGCAGATGGTATGATTATCCGTTTTTCTATGCCCGATAACAAAACCGGAACCGGAACAACGGGTCATGTGGCATTGTATGTGGATGGTGTTAAACAAGGAGATATTATACTTGATTCTTATTGGGCCTGGCAATATTTTTCAGGATATGAAAATGTGGCTTATAATGCTCCGGTTATCGACAATCCCATTATTCGCATGCGTTTTGATGAAACCAGGATTAAATTTATCGAAAAAATTCCTGCAGGAGCAACATTCAGGTTGGTAAAAACAGATCATAATAAGACACCTTATACCATTGATTTTGTGGAACTGGAAAATGTGGCACCCATCGTAACGTTCGAATCGATATCTGATCCCAATAAAGTTCAATATGCCGGCAATGGAAATGATTTGCACGCTTTTATCCTGAAAAACAGAGGTAAAACAATTTACCTTCCGGTTGGAAAGTATAATGTACCGGATAAAATACATATTAATGCTTCCAACACGAAAATAATAGGCGCGGGAATGTGGTATACGCAAATTCATTTTACGGCAAATGTAGATTCTCCCACGGAGTATAATAAAAGGGGAATTGAATGTAACTCCGATAGTATTGTTTTGGATGGTTTATATATAACTACTCAAAGCAATATCCGTTATCATAACCGCGATGAGAATAAGTCGTCCGGAAAAGGTTTAGACGGAAGTTTTGGAGTTAGTTCTACCATTAAAAATGTATGGATAGAACATTTTGATAATGGTGCCTGGATTGCTAACTATACTAGTAGTATCGCAGTTGCGGACGAATTGCATATTATAGGTTGTCGTTTCCGTAATAATTACGCGGATGGAACCAATTTATGCAAAGGTTCTAAAAATTGTGTGGTGGAACATTGCACTTACCGTAATAATGGCGATGACGATATGGCCATATGGTCTGCCAACGGACAAATGTGCGAAAATAATGTATTTCAATATAATACGGCCGAAAATAATTGGCGTGCTTCGAGCATCGGAATTTTTGGAGGTCAACAAAACAAAGCTCAATTTTGTGTAGTAATAGATCCGGTTGAAATGGGTTTACGGGTAGATGCTACTTATCCGGGAGTACCTTTTAGTAAAGACGGATTTACGGAGTTTCGAGATATTTCTGTATATAATGACGGAACCAATTGCGATGTATGGCGTAATCAACATTGTGGAGCTATTGGCATATCTTTGGGCGGAGCAAAATATGATATTGAAAATGTATTGTTTTACAATATTGATTTGATTAATTCAAAACAAGATGCAGTTTCACTGAATACTTATGGAGATAATCCCCATGTTATAAACGTATATATGCAGGATATCAATATTGACGGTACCAAGGCTATGAATACAGGGAGTGGCAATGGTTTCTGGATCGAACAGAACATGAAAGGAATACTTGGAGGCAGTAATATAACATTCAATAATGTTAAAGATCAATTGGTTGTCAATCATGCTTCTCCTAAAATGTTTTCTTTACAGGGGAAAATCATAAAATAGCTTTTGTTGTATTGTCGGGGCGACTTTAAGTCACCCCGACAATAGCAAAAGATAAATTATCCTATTTGGGATTCATTTCATTTTCAATATTTTATTCTGAAAATGCCATTCTTTCATCAAAAAACACATAAAATATTTGCAAGGTAATACCAAAAGCAGTACTTTTGTGCCCGGGTAAGTCCTATACGACCAGCTCCTTTCGAATCCTCCAGGGGCGGAAGTCAGCAAAGGTAGTTAGTTGTAGCGGTGCGATATAGTTCGCTTACCCACCTGCCAGCATAGCTCAGTTGGCCA
>JAVBUB010000205.1:0-11908 GCA_031555675.1 Paludibacteraceae bacterium
TAATCTTTTAAATTATATTATTACAAAATGTATCATTTTTAGTTAGATATATTCTAATTATGATGATACATTTTTATTTCAAAACATTTTAAATTTAGAATATGACATTTAAGCAATAAATATAATCATATTATGACATTAGTATCATATTACTAATTTTGATTCCAATATTTAGACATGGATTCACTTATTTTTTCCTTATGTTCTTTTGATAAAGGTTTACCGAAATTAGGGTTACGGCTTCCCCTCATGGATAAACTAATCTTATCTTTTGTGATTTGTGATAATTTTCTTCTCTTTCTCATGTCAGTTATAATATTCCTTTTATTATAAATAGTTTCTTTAATAATATCTTTATTATCATTTTTAACAACTGATAAATTATTTTCATTTAGAAAATTAAATTCTTTAATCTTATTATCAATAAAAGAATAGCTAACAGTTGAGGTACACTCTGGGAGGTGGTGTTGTAACATAACCTCCGCCCTGTCTTCAAAAGTAGGAGTTGGATATAGTTTTACAGGTTTGCCCTTATGGTCTTTTACTTCTATGGTTCTATGTTCAAATGATTGAAATAGCTTAAATAAAAACTGTTTATCTAACAGCATTTGTAAGGTAATTTTACCATGTTGCTTTTCATATCTATACAAAATATCTTCTCCTAATCTAACCTCGTCTCTATAAATATTGGTAAAGTTTGAGTTATATAACTTATGATAATCTAAGATGTAATATTTATGAGATTCCGTTTCAATTTCTTTTAACTTATCATAAGTTGTAAACTCTTTATCTCCTTTTTTCACACTCTGGGCATAAATGGATTTTATTTGATTGGGATTCCTTCTACTGCCCTTGTGCCAATAAACAATATCATTGATAATTGCATCCATGTCTTTCACATACTTTCCATTTAGAAGTAACTTGTATTTTTCATTTCTGATGCAGGAATAAAGTTTCTTTATGCTGTTTTTGGTGTAATTATCAATAGCAATATCTAATTGAGAAATACACTTTATTTCAAGGTATAAATCCGAAAACACATGTGGTAAAAATTGTAAAGTACCATTATAAAACACTGGGTTATCTGTTGTAAATTTAATATGTTTGGAGTATTTACCTTTATATCCTAATTCTATTATACCAATAAGATAATCTAAATAATAGACTTTATAAGAATATTTATAAGCACCTTTATTATAGAAATTAACAATTTTAGTATTATTCATTTGAAAATGTGACTTTTCTATATCATTTTTTGAATATAAAATCACATCTGTAAAGTTGTCATCAATGGTTGATTTACAAGAAAGGATTAACTTATCTAATTGAATTGTTGCTTTTACTTTTTTTACATAAGCCATAAGTTTAAAGGGTTTAACATTTTATTATTTCTCTCTAATAGTACAGAGTAGTACAGTTTATTAATAAATAGTTTCTTTTTCATATAAATTTTTTTTGGTGCTGGCTAAAACCTCTTAGAAACGCACTCCCATTAGTTATAAAGTACAGTTTATATTAATTAAAAGATAGAGGGAGAGGCGGGATACCCAAGAACAGGGAGGTACAGGGGTGTCCTGCTTCCCCTAATTCATAAACTTGAAATGAAAGGTTTTACTTGGTTATTTGTTTCTCAATATTTTTATTACATTTGGAGAAGTTTTTATAAAGTCTACTATTTCCATGAAATCATTATATAGGTTCAATATTTCAACCCCAGATTGTACAAAAAGGCCTATTGATTGAAAAATTGATAGGCTTTTTTAGTTCAAATCTAATTACATGTTGTTGCATTAAAATAATACATGAGTTGTAGTATTAACAAAATTGATATGAAAAAGATAAAAATAAACTCTTTTGCTGTTGGGGCAGGATTATTTGCTATTCCTGTTTTCTCTTTATTAATAAGTTCTTTATTATTTGCCTGTGGATTAAGTATTAATCCATTTATATTTCCCATCTCTGTTATTTTATCTTTTCTTGTTGTTTATTTAATAACAAAAGAAAATAAGGAAGAATTTGTACCATCCGTTTTATTGAGTTTTTCGCTATTGCTATTAGCCTTGTTTATGTCAGGCCTGTTTAATGATGGTTCCTGGGATGGACAAACATATCATCAGGATGCGATTCTGGCGCTGAAAAACGGTTGGAATCCAATTTATGAACACCATGCCCTTCATTCATTCAATTCTTTGTGGGTAGACCATTATCCAAAAGGTATTGAAACAATATCGGCTACAATTTATAGTACAACTGGAGAAATAGAATGTGGAAAGGCTCTGAATTTTATTATTTTGTTTAGTACGTTTTTCTTTTGCTTTCGTTTTTTGGTAGTATATTTTTCTTTTTTGCCTACTTGGAAAAAAATATTTTTTAGTGCTATTTTTGCGCTTTGTCCTGTAACAGTCTATCAATTATTTACATTTTACATCGATTGGAGTTTATATTCTTTATTATTAATTCTTATTGTAACTTTAATATGTAACATCAAGATAAAATCTATTTACAATTTATTTGTTGTAGGTTTTGTCATTTTTTTCTCTGTTTGTATAAAATTCAATTTATTCTTTTGGGTCGGAATTACAATAATTTCTTTTCTTATTTATTGGCTTATAGCAAAAAAGTATGATTTGGTAAAGAAAATAGTAGTAGTTTCTTTTCTAGGTTCTTTATTTGGAATCTTCTTTGCTGGTTTCAATCCGTATATAACCAACACATTGGATCATAATAATCCTTTTTATCCTTTAAGTGGAGAAGAAAAAGTAGATGTAATAACATGGCAAACACCCGAAGCCATACGATACAAACATAGAGATGAACAAGTGTTTATATCTTTATTCTCTTTTACGTCGAATAATTTAACGGGTCCTACAGTACTTGCATTCCCTTCAAATTTATCGAAGCATACATTTAATTCAAGTATTGGACATTCTGATCCCAGAATAGGTGGATTTGGGGTCTTTTTTAGTTGGATACTTATTTTGGCATTTGCTTTGTATAATAATAACAGTGTGGTAAAAAACGGAAAAAGAAGCCTTTACAGTGTTTTTCTACTTGTACTTTTTTTATCTCTTTTTCTTCTTCCGGGAGGCTGGAATGCCCGGTATATTCCTATCTTTTATATATTTCCGCTCATTATGCTTTTATATCTCGAATATCAAAACAAGCCCAGTATTTGGGTCAAATCTTTTAAACGTATTGCGTATGCATTGATTATAGTGGACTTATGTCTTGTCGTGTTTTTTTCAATTAAACTTGCAAAAGAATTTTCAAAGATGCTTGATAACTATGTATATGAATTATCTCAATCAAAGGAGTTGCCCAAGATAAATTTTGGATATAATATGAGTTTGAAAATTAAATTAGATAAAAAAAATATCAAATATGAGGAAACATCAGAAGCATTGGATCTGCCTATTTATGCAGCTCATAATGTATACTTGAGTTCGGAGCAGTTTACGCTAAATGAAACGGGTATTCCCAAACCAGTAGAAAAATAGTGATGTTATTTATAAAAATTTTGCTTTTGCTTATGTAAGTTGTTGTAATTTAAAGATAAAAAATAAAGATAAAGCTCCTCAAAATTGATAAGATTTTGGGGAGCTTTTTATTTTGGTTTTATTTGTTAGTTTTTGTAAAGCTTATGCTTATATCCCAACATATACTGGGTCAAGTGGAATTTCCGGTTGACCCCATAAAACAGGATCAATATAAAAACGGATCAATGTATTATAAAAGTCTGTAGGGCTTTCCTGGTTAATAACCCCCAGATTTATCTGGGGCAAATAAGCCGAAGTGATATTTCTAACTCCGGAGAAGTTGCCTGTTTCTAAGTTGTAGAACTCTTACAGAGTTTCGACCAATGGCATCTCGCTTTTTCCTCCCGGATAAATCCGGTATTTTCTTAAATTTTACCAACCGAATTTTACTGTTGGCCCTATATACTCTTCAAAAATGTTGACTTTACAAGTAATGTAAATGATTCAGTTCGAATTTTGTGCAAAAAATCACAGTTTTTTATCTTCTAACGATCTTTTTGTCTACATTTTTATCCTGTAATTTTTTAATAATTGTTAAAATTAAACCTCTTATATGTCTAGCTTCCTAATAAACTGTAAAAAATAAACGATTGAATATTTGTGCGACTATTTATGATTGAACAGCACTTTTTTATTGTTTTTCCTGCACTTTTCCAATATCAGATTAAATTTTTATTTTATTTATATGACTTGTAATCAATCGGTTATATTCTTTTGTTCATGTGACACTATCTCAAAACAATTTGAAACAAATGCTGTTTGATATTCATATTGATTTTTCGAAAGCAGTCAAACGTGAAGCATATTGAAAATAACGGACTAATTATATATAATAAAAAGAAAAAATGAATGCAAAAAAAGTACGTACCTGGTGTGTGTCTTTCTTGATGATGATACTATTGGCATATAATGCCGGTGCTCAAAATTTACCTGTGGTTACATCAACTCCTTGTAACACTCCATTGGTTGGGCAAGGTAGGGTAGTAGACGTAGAAAGTGGCGGTTTACTATCATTATTGGGAGGTAGTGGAAATGTAAGCAATCTGTTGGACAGAGATTTAAGTAATTATGTAACTTTTTCTACAGTTGTTGGTTCCGGTTCCATTGTTTCCGTACGCGATGTAAAGCAATCTTATGCAGCCGGATTTCGTGCCGGATTTGTGGTAAGTCCAACAGGTTCGGTATTGAATGTTTCGGTTTTATCCAATTTCCGGATAAGAACTTACCTGAATAACCAAGTACAGGAAACTTCCGTGTCGCTATCATTAGACTCGCTGAATACGTCATCCGCCAGTTTGAAGCGGATTTCGTTTGTAACAACTCAACCGTTTGATGAAATAGAACTGGTGCAAACAGGTATTTCATTGCTTTCGTCTCTAAATGTTTATTATGGTTTTGTTGGCCCTGCTACAGGTTGTAATTATTCGTGCATAACACCTGTTACTACCGCCAATGGCTTTTCACCTGCTATTGATTATACCAATAGTAGAACAGGATTGGGTGGCGGTCTTTGTCTTCTTTGTGGTGTGTCTAACGAAAATAATATATTAACGACCAGTACTACCGATTTTGCTTCTATCAATTTAACTGCTGGAGTCGCGGCTTATGGTGCCATTGCTGTTACTGCCGGAAAGACAATACCGTCGGGTTCGGATGTTGGTTTTGTGGTAGCTTTGGGTTCAGGACTTAGCTTGAGCTTATTGGGTAGTTCTACTATAGAAACTTATAGCGGAGGGACATTGAAAGAATCAAAAGCTTTCTCACAATTGCTGAGTATAAATCTACTTGCAGGTTCCACTCAGGCTATCAGTTTTAAGACCACAGCAGCTTGCAATGAATTACGTATTGTTGTTAACGGAATAAGCTTATTGGTAGAAGTAGATGTATATTACGCTTTTGCTCGTATAGATACCGATGGTGACGGTATTTTTGATTGTGCCGATAAATGTGCCGGAGGAAACGATAACCTGGATAGTAACGGCAACGGTATACCCGATGCCTGTGATACAACCTGTGATTTTAATGCAGGTCCCGATGTGACGCTATGTTCGCAAACCACTACTTACGACCTCAGTAACCGCAACCTGGGTACCGGGATTACCTGGAAAGTTTTATCTACAAGTCCGTCCGGAGCAACTGTTGATACCAATGGTAATGTAACCGGTATGACATTAACCGGTACTTATTACATTGAAGTACGGAAAAGTACAACTTGTGCCGATACCGTGGCTATTATACGCCGCGAGGCTTTGATTAATCCTTCGTGCGACAGGCCGATTGTGGGAACCGGCGTACAGAATTTTACTCCTTCGGGAGAAACATGCCTGCTTTGTATCAGCGGATCATCTGGTAGTTTTGCCAATGTAACCGATGGAAATTTGAATAACTATATAGAAACTGCAAGTTTAGCTTCGGTAATCAGTTCTACTCCTCTTATTGGAGTAAAAGATACAAGACAAATATATCCGGCCGGTACGCGTACCGGTTTTGTAATACAGGCTTTGGGCGGTCTTTTAAATGCTACTGTTTTGTCTAATCTGCAACTTGAAACTGACCTGAACGGAACGCTTCAGGAAACTGCAACCAGTAGTAACGGCCTGTTAACCGCGGGCGTTATTTCCACCACCGGAAACAAACAACAAATCATGTTTGTAACTACAAAACCGTTTGATGCTTTGGTATTAAGGCAAAATAGCACTATAAGTCTTTCGCTGTTGAGTGGCTTACGCAT
Organism: Paludibacteraceae bacterium; assembly: GCA_031555675.1. Lineage (GTDB taxonomy): Bacteria > Bacteroidota > Bacteroidia > Bacteroidales > Paludibacteraceae > JAISJU01. Next base: position 6,268 of record JAVBUB010000205.1, read on the forward strand.
TTACTACGCTTTTGAAGAACCGGCTAGCGGGTGTGATGCCGTATCCGGCGATTGTGCTCAACCGCTGTTGGCTACAAATGCTTATAAAGCAAGCATTGCCTTTAATCATACCGGTATATCAAGTGTAGCCTGTGTAGCTTGCAGTATTTCGAATATAGGAAATATTATCAATGGCAATTTAACCGATTATGCTACCATTAATTTAACAGGTGCGGTCGTAAATGCTTCGGTATCTGTGCTTACTGCGCAAACCATTAATGGAAGTTATCAGGCGGGTTTTATTATTTCGGGCGATGCCACTTTACTGAATCTTACAGTATTGGCAGGTTTGCAAATTAATACCTATTTAAATGGTACGCTACAAGATACTTATTTTGCGAATAATTCACTGGTAGATGTAACCCTGTTGGGAGGAACTTCCAACAAAGCGCGTGTTTCGTTTTTAACATCAAAACCATTTAATGAAATACAATTGGTAGTATCGGGTACGGTTTCCGCATTGCAAAATTTGTTGGTATATAATGCCTTTATATGGCAGGATAGTGATGGCGACGGTATTCCCGATTGCATGGATAAATGTTGTTTGGGACCGGATTATATGGTGGGCGATGATGGATTACCTCTTGCTTGCAATATTGATGTAACATACGATGCCTCTTGCAGATTATGCCCTGTAAAAGTAAATATAGCAGGTAATGGCTTGTCTGCCGGTCAAACATACTCATTATATAAAGGCAATACAAAAATCGGAGATTTTACAAATAATTCCCTGCTTTTCACAGCAGATGTGTCGGGTACCATATTTTATAACTTAAACCAAGGAAATGTGTTTATTAAAAATATTCCGGTAAGGATTCATCCGGCAGCGGCTACCTGGAATCCGGCATCATCTACAGCCGTTTTATGGAAAGATTCGGCCAACTGGACACCAGATTCGGGAGGAAAAGATTATCCTTTGTGGTGTACCGATGTCACTATTCCGGAAAATACACAAAGCTATCCGGTTTTGCTAAAAGGAGATCAATGTCGCGATATTACCTTTAAAAATGGAGCTTCGGTTGGCAGAATTCATGTTCTTAAATATCGCCATGCTTATGTGGAATTCCGTCCGGACAGGAATATCTGGATGATGACTTCCGCGCCACTCAAATATATGTATTCTGCCGACTATTCAGCCGACCGGAGTTGGGGCAATGCGCTTGAACCGAAGGTTTTTATGCGGTATTTTGATGTGGATTATGCCCAGAGTAATATACCTAATCCCGATGGTGTCAAAGGAACCTCCGTTGGTAATTTTTCGAAAGCCTTTGTCAATATGCAAGAAAGCCTGACTGCCGGACTTGGTTTTGTCCTGTGGGTGAATGGAGGCTCCAAATATAGAGAGGACTATTTCCCCACAGATTCTTCTTATTTATTTCCCCGTAGGGATGTAAGCGGAAATGATGTGCAATATAGCTATCATTATGATGATGGCAGCTGGGCCGGAAATCCGTTTTACCTTTCTCCCCGCGGAAATAATATACAAAACGAATCCGAATGGACTGCTACATCTGTTCCCGATACCAGTAACCGTTACCGTTTTGTGTACGAAGGCCTGCTTGATACCGATAGTATATTGTCTGTTTCCGTACAACCTTCCAGAACCATTATTATGGGCAATCCATTTATGTCGCATATCGATTTTGATCGTTTTTATCAGGATAATAGTTCTGACATTTATAACTATTACCGTATTTGGAACGGCGAACACTTTTATTCTTATATAGGTTCCGGCAATATGACATTTAGCGGATTGGGTAACCTCACTGCCGATGATGGAACCGATATATCCGTAGACCGCTATATTGCGCCTATACAGTCATTCTTTGTGGAAACAAAAAATGTGGTAAATCCTTCTTTGAAATTTACACCGCTTGCTTCTGTCGCAAATGCAGGAAGCAAACGAAAAAGTCAGGCAAAACAAAATCCGGATGTGCTAAAAATAACCTTGAAAGCTTCAGGTAAGACAAACAGCACTATTGTAGCGTTAATTCCCGGAGCCTCTCCCGGTTATGATGCCGATGAGGATATATTCAAACTCTTTTCGCCCCAAAATGTACCCGAAATATATACCATTGCCGATCAAACCGCCATAGAAATAAATGCTGTCGATTTTAACGGCAATAACCTTCAAATTCCTATCGGTATCAGATTGTCCGGCACGGCAAGTATGGAAGTTCTGGTAACGGGATTTGAAAATATGGACACGGAAACAGAATTGTATTTGCTCGATCGCCGAGATAATAAAAAATATAATTTGAAAGATAACAACAATATTTCTTTGGAAAAAACCGCCGACGATAATTTGGAAGGACGCTTTTACTTGTCGTTGGAAAGAAATATCATGACAACAAACAATGAAAGTTCCGCAATCGACGACATAAGTACATATGTGAATGACGGATTTATAAATGTTTATTCTTCAGCAGAAATTACAGGATTGACTTTGTCCGATCTTTCGGGAAAAATATATTACAGTGCCAAAGGCTCCGGAAAATATTTTGAACAAATTGAAAAGCCACTTCCGGAAGGCATTTTTGTATTGAAAGTAGAAACAGCAAGTAAAACAGGGATTTATAAAATTATTTATTAAAAACAAAGCAATTTATATATGAAAACATTTTATATCAAAACCGTAACCTTGTTGTTTTTATTGGTTGTTAACTTACAAGTAACCATGTCGGCAAGAAACTATTTTGAAGAAGATTTTCCTTTTGGGATGGGTGAGAATGAAACTTCCATGTCCCCTTTTAGTGACGAAATAGCACTTGTTACTTATAAACCTTTTGATGATGATCTCCATATGAGTTTTTCCACTTTGGATGATCCCAATGAAGAGAAAGAAAAAGAGATTGGTTTGCTAACTCCCATAGGTTCATTGCCGCTTATGTTTATTATGGGTTTTACATCCATATATGGCGCTTATTGTTGTTTCAGAAAGAATCGGGATAATGAATAGATTTTTGCATAATAATAAAACAATATGCAAAACCAAACGTTATATAATGCATAACAAACAATAAGGCAATAATTATGGAAACTTTCAAAGAAATAATCAATGGAGATAAACCGGTGTTGGTAGATTTTTTCGCTACCTGGTGCGGACCATGCCAGGCAATGGGGCCTGTTGTAGAGTCGCTGGGAAAAGAAATACAGGGACAAGCCCGTGTCATCAAAATAGATATTGATAAAAACCAGGATACTTCCAATGAGTATCAGATACAAACAGTACCTACTTTTATCATATTTAAAAAAGGAGAAGTGGTATGGCGCCATTCAGGAATGATGGATAAAGCGTCTCTAGAAAAGCAAGTAAAGAATTTTATGGATTAAATATACATAAAATGTTTGATTGAAGAGGATTTCGTAATAATGCGAAATCCTTTTTTTATTATAATAATTGTGAATTAAAAATTTAATTAGCCTTCGGTTACTCTATGGTTCATACATTTTCACTCACTTCTAAAATTTTTGAATCAATAAGTGCTGTAAAATGTAAAATAAACAAGTTGTATTGTAAAAAGTATTTACAGTAATATTTAAGTGTGTAAACATAATTTGCTTGTTATTGGCGATTTGTATTTTTGGCATGCATTTGGCATAGTAAAAAGTACAAACCGACTATTTTATGAAACGAGCATGATAAAAAATCACACAAACCTATTATTATAATGCGAGTTCCATCTGACCTTACTGTAAAAAAAATATAAACAGATGAAACCAATGTTTTTAATACTTGTTTTTGTTTCGTTGGCAGGCTATGCGCAAGAAAAGAAATGGACATTGCCCGAATGTATGCAATATGCCGTTGAAAATAGTCCCCGCGTCAATAAACAACAAGCCCGGAATAATATTCACGATCAAAACTATAAGGAAGCTGTAGGACAATTGTTACCTTCGGTTGATTTCGGTACCAATGCCTACTTTAATTTTGGCCGGGGACTGGATGCCAGTACCAATACCTACATTGATGTCAATTCTTTCAATAATAATTATGAAGCTTATTCCTCCCTTCTTTTGTTCAACGGTTTGGCCAATGTAACCAAAGCCAAAATGCAGAAAATGAGCAAGCTCATGGGTAAACAGCAATTGCAGGAAACCCGTGATATGGTTACATTCGAAACTATGGAAGCATTTTTTTATGTGCTGTATTGTAAAGGATTGGTACAACTATCCCAACAACAATATAACGAAACCACAGAATCTCTCCGGCAAATAAAACGCATGGAAGAGCTCGGTATGAAAGGTATTGCCGATGTAGCCGAAATACAAGCCAAAGAAGCGGCAGACAATTATAACCTTACCCGCCAAAAAAACCAGCAAACGATTAGCATTATACAACTCAAAGAGAAAATGAATTTTCCGGTAGATCAAAATATTGATGTTGAAGATTATGCTTCGGACGAAATGGTCATGAAATCGAACGAATCCGCTTTGTCTGTTTACGAAAAAGCCAAAGGATTTCTACCCCGTGCATTGGCGGCCGAATCCTCTTACCGGGCACAAAAATTATCCTACCACTCGTCAATAGGATCCCTGTTTCCTACTTTAACGATTAATGGCGGCTATTCTACCAACTTTTTCCGTTTTACAAACGGAACCGAATACATGTCGTTTGCCGAGCAACTGGATGAAAAAAGGGGATATTACGCAGGTATTACATTATCTATACCCATTTTCAAAGGATTTTCGAAATCAGCGCAAATGCAGAGAAGCAAGCAACAAATGATTATATCGAAAACCGAACGCGATGAAACATTCCGCTCCATTTACAGCGAAATAGAGCAGGCTTTGGCCGATATGAACGGACAGGCAGATGAATATTATCAGGCAACCAGGCAGGTAGAAGCTACCGAAATGGCTCACAAGATAAATCAACGCAAATATACCGAGGGATTAATTAACGCGATAGATATACAAACAAGTTCTAATCGCTTGTTGCAAGCAAAAGTGGAAAGATTGAATGCATTATTGAAATATTATCTTAAAAAGAAACTGGTAGATTATTATAAAAGCCCCTAAATCCCCTTTGGGGGACTTATTGGTGCGGCTAAGAGATATTATAAATTTTTAAATTGAAACTAAAATCTCATTAAACCCTCAATAGTTGAAAGTACCGTTCTTAAGTCCCCCAAAGGGGATTTAGGGGGCTAAGGGTTTGAGAACTGTAGGCTGTTTTATGGATACAATATTAGAAAAGAAAAAAGGCATACGGAAAAAGCACATTCCGTATATTATTGCCGGATTATCCATTTTTATTTTAATGGGTTGGCTCATTTTCGGCAATCACCATTCCAAATATAGTACAGATGGCGACAAAGTCAATATACAAGCTGTAACCAAAGGAGAATTCAACGACTATGTGCGCATCAACGGGCAGGTGCAACCCATTAACACCATCCAACTGAGTGCCATAGAAGGTGGAATGGTAGCCGAAAAGGTGGCCGAAGAAGGCAGTATGGTTAAACAAGGTAATGTGATTGTGCGGTTGACCAATCCGATGTTGAGCCTTAATATATTAGATAGCGAAGCGCAACTGGCCGAGAAGCAAAACTTTTTGCGGAATACGCAGGTAACCATGGAACAGGAAAAATTGAACCTG
>JAVBUB010000171.1:0-10770 GCA_031555675.1 Paludibacteraceae bacterium
ATACAAAGACGCCTTAACCCAGGATTTACAAAATAACTTTTCAGCCTCCGGAACCATGCATGTGTTAGCCGTTAGCGGTCTACATGTAGGAGTTATATTTCTAGTATTCAATTTTTTGCTTTCATTTTTAGATAAAAAAGAAAAAACCAAAATAATAAAAATCGGATTAATTATCTTCTCCCTTTGGTTTTATGCCTTCATTACCGGACTTTCTCCATCTGTAATCAGATCAGCAGCCATGCTTTCGCTTGTATCTTTTGCAACTCTATTAAAACGAAAGCCACAAACATATAATACTATTTTTGTAGCTGCATTTTGTATGCTGGTTTATAATCCTTACTTTCTGTTTGATGTTGGGTTCCAACTCAGCTATATGGCTGTACTAAGTATCATTTATTTCCAACCCAAATTTTACGCCCTTCTATATGTAAAAAACCGATTCTTAAATATTATATGGTCATCGCTTACCGTTTCATTTGCTGCACAGCTTGGTACCACTCCTATCGGACTCTTTTATTTTCATCAGTTTTCCAATTACTTTTGGCTGGCAAATCTTATTGTTGTTCCGGCTGCAAGTCTTATCATCTATTCGGCTATAGCACTTTTAGTGTTACATTGGATTCCTTTTCTTAATACATTTATAGCCATTCTATTAACATGGATAGTAAAAGGTGTTAACGCATTTGTGGAACTTATACATCAACTACCCTACTCTGTTACCAATTGCATTTGGCTCGAAAAATATCATTTGCTGCTACTATTCACGATCATGGTTACATTTAGCCTAGCGCTTGTTTACCGTAAATACGGTATGCTCATAATAGCATTAATCCTATCTCTATCACATCTATGCTCCAACTTATTATGTCATTACCAAACAATTACTTCCAACGATAAAATAGTTGTAGCTGCCATGCAAAAAGGATACGGTATTTCCTTCGTCAAACAACAAAAATGTTTTCTGCTAACCAATAATGATAAAGATGAAAAAAGAGCTATGGATTATTTCAGAATGAAAAACAAAATAACATCACCTGTTTTATTAAACAACCGGAACAACAAAAACTCTTTTATTTCTTTTGGTGGAAAAAGTATATTTATCTTAAGTGAAAATAAGGTATTTAATGGTAAGGATATTGAAAAACCGATAAATGTAGATTATATGATATTAACAAACAACACCTATTTTTCAATGCCACAATTACTTCGGTTTGTTGTACCAAAACAAATTATTGTCGATTTATCTTATCATCAAAAAGCCATTGAAAGAATCAAGAAAGAATGTGAATCAATGAAAATAGATTGTTTTTCGATATCCGGAAAAGGAGCTTTTATTGCAGAGTTAAAACGATAGGAGAGTTTGCTTTGGTACAAGTCAATGATAAACTCAAAAACATACGCCAAGTAGAGCATTCCAAGCATTGGTCATTTGCCAATTTACTCGCGAGATTTTACCTGCATATAGCTCCTTCCTCAGAAATCATCGATAAAATATCAAACGGAAAACACAAACGAACTGACTCGTTTTTATTAATCGAACTTTGGTTTACTTACATCTTTTTCTTATCTTCTCGCGGGTTTTAAGAAGATTCGCATGGTAGCAGGGTTCTAAAAAATACGTTTAACAATAAAGAGGATGTCTCAAAATAGAAATTAAGTCTCTGAGAATTGAGTATTCGCGTTCAGTCTCAGAAAGGTGTCCGAATACAAAGAGGGTGAAATCACATTGTGAGACACCCTCTTTATTATTAAAATATTTCTTTTTCTTACCAGAATTTCTTAACCACTTTATATTTTGTGGTTGTTATATCCACGGAAATGGTTTTTCCTGAAATTGATTTTGTCAATGTTACATCAAATGTAGTACTATCAATATTATTATTCTCAAGTAATTTTTTGCCATCCTCATCATAAACTATAATACTTTGAATCGGATCTCCATCACCGGAACTTACACTGATGTATCTACTTTCTTTATTGCAGTTTATACATATCGTCCTATATGCATCTGCCTGTAAGTAGGCGCTGGGGTCGACAACCGGATCAGTTGGATCAGTTGGATCAGTTGGGTCAGTTGGATCAGTTGGGTCAGTTGGGTCTGTTGGATCAGTCGGATCTTCGTCTTCTTCTTTCTGAGTTACGGTTAACGCGGTAGACAAGCTGGTAGGATAAGTAGCCGGAGTACCCAACATCGTATATTTTACTTCACAGGAATAATTACCCGGTTCGGTTACAGAAATAGTATCTTTATTCGCATCTTTTCCTGTATAGTTGATACCGCCTTTTTTCCATTGGTATTCATATTTACCATCTGTTATCGTAGTTACCAAAGAAGCAATTAATTTAATGGTTTTCAACTCTTCGCTGATTTCGGTAACATCATTCTCCGCAGATACATTAACTACGATATCCGGAATTTTACAACATGCATTGAAGGCCTGAGAAGTTATTAATTTTGTGCCAAAAGAAGCATTTCCAATCTGGCTGTCCATCCAGTCAATCCTGGCTTCTATCCATTTTCTTAAGATATTATATTCGGTATTAAAATCAACTGTTTTTCCTGCAGTATTGTTGAGACCCTGAAAATTAGCAGGCCAGCTGATAACCATCCATGGACAATTGATATACTCCGTACTACATGAATTTATAGTATTCCATGACCATTTAGCCATATTCCGGTTCATCGGCCCAGCATTCAACGTATTGTAACTTGCCTCTAATTTGGTATTAATAGTTTCTTTTGATAAAATCCCTGCCCTCAATTCTTCCCAGCGTGTTCTGAATATATCTTTAAAGCATTGGCTCGACATCAGTTTTTCCCACCAAAATGGCAAAGGGAAATGATCTTCATTTTTATTAGTATTATATTGCCAAACATTTACCCTATCTCCCGGTACAGATCCTTTTCCGTTATCCACGCGGTCGTTACCGAAGCCCATTTCAAAATCCCAGATAGGAGTGCATTTCAGTTTATTGCTTCCGGCATCTTTGGTAAACCACATACTGGCACGATATCCATCTGTATTCCTGGATAATTCGTCAATAATCATAAAGTCCACAAAAGACTGTACATCTATATATTTGGAAAATAACTCATCAAAATTTCCCGCATACAAAGTTTTCTCAAAATTAACCAGGAAATTACGGATATAATTTTTTCTGGGGTCACTATCCGATTCCACTTCCGGATATACCAATTCCCATCCCTGTACATCAGTTGCATCTGTTCTGTCATCACCACATCCTCCGGTAGATCCACAGTTGGGCATACCATCCAAAATTCCTTTGCGACGCCATGAAATAGAAGATAAATCCGTTTTGTCTACCTTATCAAATTTTAGGACATACCCAATATTGGCCGGATCGGCGCCTTCTACTTCCTTGGCCACATTTATCCTATTGGAACTTTGTTCGTATTTTTCCATAAATACATATACTCCCTGATATTCATCGTTGATAAAAAGATCAACATAGCGCATACTCGAAGCATAGTAGCCCATGCCGCTATATAATTCCATAGCCAGCTTGTTCCTCATCATGGATTTGTCTACATAAGCGGCATATAAAATCCAGTCCTTCTCTTTGGGCAAACCAAACATATCAAATTTATCTTTTTTGGTTTGGCCGTTATCCAGGTTTTTATCACAGGCAGCAAAAGCATAAGACTTTTTAGCCATCGAGCGTGAAGTAGATCCCCTGAAATTCATAATCGCTTTACGGTCGTAATATACCTTGGTATTGTTACTCATATCCGAGAGAGAATTATTGCCACCGGCTTCATCCCAGATAATTTTCACATCGCAATCGATTTTTGTTTTCGGAGGAATACAGTTGTTGACTCCTTCGCTTCCACTTGCATTGCTACAATTGGGCCACGTGTTGAAGCCGGGAAAATTTCCCTCACCTGTATATACCACTACTATAGGTAGATTCGAAGTTAAGTTTCCATTTAAATATCCACCCGGTGGTGTTGCGCCAGTCGTAATGGAAATTTCGTTGGAAGCAATGGCCGCAGTACTTCCATTGGCATAGACCAGGCATCTGTATGCTCCTGCTGCCGTAGGACGAATGTTATTATTGTTGTCTCCTTTTCCGCTGTAATTCACAAATTCCGGTTGCCCGCTTTTCTTTACCTGCCACCTCATAGAGTCTACTGTTCCAACCGCAGCTGTGGTTTCCAACATCAACGCAGCAAAATTGGAACCATTGGAATATAAGTCGGTTCTTCCGAGTGCTCTGATAGATAAAGGAGAATTGTTTTTTAAGGGAACTGCGGTATAATTAGCGTCAGAATTATGATGACCTGTACTATTTACGAATGTAGCCATCTGTGAAACGCGTCCAGTAGTACTATTGCCTTGATTCACACAAATTTCCATGGATAAATTACTACCAACAGTTAAAGTGCCACCAATGGCAGATTTGGGTATGCTTACTTCTAAGGTATAATATCCTTTAGACTCTAAATAACCTCCGATTGCAAAAGATCTCATTTTAGCAGAAGATCCCGCTATATTTGCACTTCCATATAAATTAGGCGTAACATTATTACCGGTTACATATCCATAACCCAATTGTCCCAAACCTTTGATGCAAATTTCAACAGCATCGCCGCTCCAATAGCTTCCGGCTGTGTTATTTCCTCCTCTATCGGTATCTATAATTTCTACCAAAAAATAGAGGTTGGTATCATCAAACAAAGCTCTCCATCGGCCGGCCGGATTTTGTATTGGAGTTGAATTAACGCCGGTAACTATTACTTCCATAGAATATGGAGCTGCATTACTCCAAACAGCTTCTATGGTCCCGTCAACTGTTGGAGCACTAGTTCCGGAGGGTATTTGTATAATACCTTGTGTTTGCGCCTGCAAACCGCCAAAGAATAAAAAACTTGCAGTTAAAATTAAGAGTGTCTTTTTCATTAATGTTTAAATTTGTTGTGTAATTTCATTCAATAAAGCACCGGAAAGGTAAATATTGAATGAAGTAAAAAAGCGAATGAGTGGTCTTAAATACATCCCCATTAAAGGAGCTTGCAAGATAGCAAAAATTATTTTGCCAGCATCACTTTTTTATTGATAATCGCATTTTCTGTTTGAATTTTAACAATTAGCACACTTACGCTTGGCACATAACATTCGTACCGGAAATAGTTAATACCATCCTGTTGCTTCAATAAAGACCCATTAGTGTCAAACAAAGAAACAGATAATAAATTTTCCATTTGAAGCGTTTCTATAAGTATAGTTTTACCTTTAGTGGTAATACGTACATTGCCATTTTCAGGCATTATTCCCGCATCTTCTGTATTTACATTTGGGTTATGATCTTCTTCCGTAATCTGCCCGCATTGTTTCATTTGCTCCTCTGTTAAAATGGTTCCAAAGTTTTTGTTCGAGATTTGTCCGTCCAGCCAAACCACGCGCGCATTTACCCAGGCTTTCAATAAAGGAACCTCCTGGGTACTGAAACTGGTTGTTTTACCTGCTGGATTACCTACACCCATGTAGTTAGCTTGCCAGTCCATTACCATCCATGGACAATAGTTGTACAATTGATTACAACCATTGATCACATCCCATGACCATTTCTCCTTATTGCGCCCCATAGGACTGGTACCCACACCCGGGATGTCTGTAGACAACAATGTAAACCATGAATTCATTTTACCTTCGATATTGCTATTAGATAGAGTATTTTTCCTCAATTCTTCCCAACGGGTCCGCATTATATCTTTAAAACATTGGCTCGACATCAATTTTTCCCACCAGAATGGAAGTGGGAAATGTCTTTCGCCTTTATTGGTAGTATATTGCCACACATCTACCCTATCGCCTTTTACGGCGCCATTTTCAGACATGCGGTCGTTACCGAAGCCCATTTCAAAATCCCAGATAGGCGTACATTTTAATTTACCTCCGGCATCCTTGGTAAAAAACATACTGGCACGGCAACCATCGGTATTTCTCGAAAATTCTTCAATGATCATAAAATCCACAAACGATTTTATATCTACATAATCCCTGAACAACGCTTCGAAAGCGTTGGTCGAATTAGCATTATAAAGCGCAGTTTCGAATTGCACCAACCAATCGCGGATATAATTTTTCCGCGCATCATTGTCCGAAGCTACCTCCGGATACGCCAACTCCCATCCCTGGCGGTCATAAGTATCATCCCTGCGTTCTCCACAACCGGCAGACACACCACAATTGGTTCTATCGAATGGCAAAATACCCTCCCGAACCCAGGAAATAGAACCCAAATCCGATTTATCTATTTTATCAAACTTAATAATATAGCCGATTTCGGCCGGAGTCATTCCCGGTACTTCTTCGGTTACATTAATCCTGTTGGCATCCCGTTTATATTTTTCCATGAAAATATAAATTCCCTGATAAGAACCATCTACAAACAAATCTACATACCGCATAGAAGAAGCATAATGTCCCATTTCCCTGTAAAGCTCCATAGCCAACCTGTTACGCATCATTGATTTATCTACATAAGCAGCATATAAAATCCAATCTTTTTCTTCCGGCAAGCCGAACATGGAATAATTACCTTTTACCGGAACGCCATCTTCCATGTCTTTTTTAGCAGAATGGAAAGCATATGACTTTTTCGCCATCGAACGCGAAGTAGAACCACGGTAATTCAAAATAGCCTTCCTGTCGTAATGAACATCAGCGGAATTATTGCTCATGGCAGTCAAATAATTATAACTGCCGTCTTCGTTCCAAATAATTTTCACATCACAATCACGCTTATCTTTGGCAGAATTACCCGGAAATCCCTGCCCGTTGGTATTTACCACTACAATAGGTAATGGAGTTTTAAAATCGTCTGTCGACTGGCTGGATGTGACTGCAATGCTATTAGAAGTGTATATATTGCCATTAATCGTTACATCGCATGTGTATGTACCGGCCGTAGTCGGACGTATATTGTTCCAACCCGAACCTTTTCCGGTATATTCAATACCGTCTTTTTTCCACAAATAAGTTACCGTAGCATTAGTCGGAATCAGCATATCCAAATACAACGACACAAAAGATGTCCCATTGGATTTCACGCTGGTTTTTCCACCCGAAGCTTTTATAACCGCATTAATAGCATTGCAGTCGGCCAACGAAACAGCGGTATAATTGGCATCGGAATTATGATGGGAATCGGAATTATTAAAGGAAGTCAATTGTGCCTGGCGGCCAGTCTGATTACTTGTCTGGTTTACACAAACTTCCATATAAACAGTTCCACCTGTAGTTAAAGCGCCTAATCCCAATGTCGATTTCGGAATGCTTATTTCCAAAATGTAACCCGGTTTATTTTCGTAGTTCAGGGCCACATCTTTCATCCGCCAGGAACCATCTGTTGTATTACCGCCATAACGGTTGGGAGCTCCATTTTTCACATAAGAGTATCCCAATTGGTATTGCCGGGTTCCTCCTCTAAAACAAACTTCTACTGCGTCGCCGTTCCAGTAGCTGCCACTTGTTGGGTTTCCCCATCTGCTAAGATCTGTAATCTCAAACAAGAAATAAAAATTATTATTATCATACATACCGCGCCAACGGCCGGCCGGATTATTGGTGGGAGTACCCAGAACCATAACACCAATGCTATGCACAGGCGCAGAAGAAGTATTCCATACATCATCAATATCCCCGTCAATAGTTGGAGCTGCAGATGTTAAAGCAATAGCATTGGCAGCAGTAACCTCGGTTATACAACCAAACAACAGAGCATAAAGAATAATTTTTATTTTTCTAAATTTGAGCATGTTAAAAAAGTATTTTAATTGTGTTTATATATTGACGATCTGGGCAACTGAGCTAAAATAATTGAAAAAAATATCAACTTTATAAGGTTGAAAAGTTATAAAGCTGGGAAATATCATTGTTCCTGCGGTTTTTTCTACTTTATAAACCTTATAACTAAAAACGGGAAAACTAAACAACCTATCGAATCATCAACATTTTACTTTCGGAAGATTGTAAAGTTAATACCTTTACAATAACCATTTTTTTATGATAATAAGAATTTTTTAACTGACAATAAGTATCTTTAATATTACTTTTTGAAGTCAATAAAGATCCGTCGGCATCGTAAACAAATATAGATTGGATCGGGTCCTGCTCATTCATTGAACGTACGGTAATTGTCTGTTGGTCGCAAAACAACTCAATACCATTTGTACCTGCTTTTATTTCTTTCTTTTTTACCGTAATATCTTCTTCTGTTATCTTACAGCAATCTATAAATTGTTCGTCCGTTAAAACGGTTCCAAAACTGTTATTTGAAATCTGTGCATCAAGCCAAACCAACCTGTTTTCAATCCATTTCTTCATCAATGGCACTTCATGGCTGCTCAGGCTTGTTGTTTTACCACCGGCATATCCGGAAATATAATTGGCAGGCCAGCTGGGCATATGCCATGGACAAGTGTAGTTGTTGCTTGTACATAGATTGATATCTTCCCAGGACCAACGAGTTTTATTTCTACCCATAGGGCTGGAGTAAGGAACAGCATCTATGTCCACAGATATTTGAGACATCGAAGCATTAATTTTTCCCTCAATACCTGCATTAGACAAAACTCCTCTTCTCAAACTCTCCCATCGGGTTCTTACTGCATTATTAAAGCAGGCATTGGTCCTTAGTTTATTCCACCAAAAAGGAATTGGACAAACCGTTTCGTTCATGGCCTGATGGTTATATTGCCAAGTATTGGTATCAAAACTTCCATGAGTAGTAGAGTTACCAAATCCCATATCATAATCCCAAATAGGAGAACATTTCAACCTGCCATTGGCATCTTTGGTAAACCACATGCTAAGGCGGTAAGCGTCCGACACTTTTGCTAATTCTGCGATAATAAAATAATCGGCAAACGATTGCATATCTATATAATTCTCATATATGTAATCAAAATCCTGAGCATTACTCGCATTGTTTAATGCTGTTTCAAACCGGCTTATAAAATCTTGTATATACGCTTTCTTTGAGGCATAATTAGGTGTATCATCTTTAGGATAAACCAGTTCATATCTCATCGGAGTATTATAGCTCGAACTACCGCATCCTCCCACACCACAATCACCTCCGCAGTTTGCTTTGGTTCTTTCCCAGCAAATAGCATCATCCGCATGCTCTGTTTTATCCAGTTTAACAATGTATCCGATTTCTCCGGGAGTAGAACCCTCAAAATCCTTGAATACATTCAAACGGTTATCATCCCGTTCATATTTTTCCATCAGGATATATACGCCTTTATAATCGCCATCAATGTACAAATCTACATAATTCATACTCGATGCATAATATCCCATGTCTTTATATAATTCCATGGCAAGTTTGTTACGCATCATAGATTTATCGCCATAAGAAGGATAGAGGATCCAATCTTTTTCTTCGGGCAAATTCAACAAAGAAAAATTTCCTTTTTCTATTTCTCCATTAATCAGATCTTTTTTACCACACGCAAAAGCATATGGTTTTTTAGCCATATCGCGCGAAGTAGAGCCACGGTAGTTCATAATGGCTTTGCGATCGTAATGTACATCCGCATTATTTGCCATATCCGAAGGTTTATTGTAAGAGCCTGCACCACCCCATATCACTTTCACATCGCAACTTCTTTTGGTTTTAGCACTAGTAGACGGAAAACCTTGCCCATTGGTATTAACAATAAAAATAGGCATATTGGTTTTATTATCCATATCGGCACATAAATTTGTAGCACTAATCGTAATCGCATTAGAAGTACGAAGCTCGCCATTGATGGTAACATCGCAAGTATAACTTCCGGCAGCTGTCGGGCGGATATTATTCCAACCGGCTCCTTTTCCCGTATATTGCACACCATCTTTTTTCCATAAATAAGTTACTGTCGCACCTGTGGGAATAGTAGAATTTACGACCAGCGAAGCAAAATCGATGCCATTGGAGCAAATTGTCTTTTTATTGCCCAACGCTTTAACAACTACTTCGTCGGGATCAGGGGCAGGTTGTGAAAAATCAGTTAAAACCAAAGCAGTATAATCATCGTATGAATCATAATGATCCGGAGAATTTACAAAAGATGCCAGTTGAGCCACTCGCGCTTTACCTGTGCTTGTGGCTTGACTCACACAAATTTCCATCATTAGTTCGTCTCCGGTTGTTAGTGACCCAAGAAGCATATCTGATTTAGGAATACGCATTTCAATCACATATCCCGGTTTATTATCATAATTCAGGCTCACATCTTTCATCGCTACTGCTCCAGCAGTATAATCACCATAACGCAAAGGATTACTGGAAGCATCCTTAGCATAAGATAATCCTATCTGACATTTCGAAGCAACGGCTCCTCCTCTTTTAATACAAATTTCAACAGCATCGCCATTCCAATAAGAATTACCTCTCGGAGTAGCCTGAGAATTACCCCACTTATCGGTATCTGTAATCTCCAATAAAAAATAAAAATTATTATTATCATACATACCACGCCAACGACCGGCGGGATTATTGGTAGGAGAACCACTTACCAAAACGCCAATACTATAAATAGGAGCCTGGGAAGTTACCCAAATACCATCCACATTGCCATCAATTGTAGGAGCAACAGATGTCAATGCAATTGCTCTATTACTTTGACTAAAAAGTTGGGTAGAAAAGAAAAAAAAAGAAGAAAAAAGAAGGAAAAAGAATAGTAGGTGTTTTTTCACAGCAATTTACTTTTATTCGGAAATTTTATTGTACAAAACACATCTATTTGTCATAATC
>JAVBUB010000184.1:0-4690 GCA_031555675.1 Paludibacteraceae bacterium
ATATTACTTTTAATTCTCTCGGATTTTCGTCAGTTATACTTCCAATATACCAATTTTCTGTATTTTTATCCTTACGTGCAATGGTTACGTACTTTCCTAATTCAGCATTCAATACTTTGGTTTCTGCCCAATCTACCGGTACGTCTTTTATAAACTGAAATGGCTTCGGATTATTCTCATAATTTTCGGGTAAATCGCAAGCCATTTGTAATGGACTGTATAATACGACATACAATGCCAATTGATTGGCAATTGTCGATTGTGTTCTGGCTACAGGATGCGGAATATTGAAATTAAATACTCCGGGTGTATAATCCATGGGACCAGCCAAAATACGGGTAAAAGGTAAAATAGTAGTATGATAAGGAGGATTTCCTCCACCATCATCCCATGCGTTAAATTCTTGACCGCGAGCTCCTTCTTGTGCCATCAGGTTAGGGTATGTTCTGCTGATACCGGTTTGCTTAATCGGTTCGTGAACATCTATTGCAAGTTGATAGTTCGCTGCTTCTTCAAGTGCATAGCGATAATGTCGAACGCCATATTGCCCATCGTGCCATTCTTTCTTATCAAAATATTTTTTTACATAGCCGCTTTTAAGTGAATGCATACCATTTTTTTGATATAATTTATAACCATCTATCATCTGATATTCATAGTTTCTTACAGCACCGTAAGTTTCATGATGCCCAATAAATTGAACGCCTTTCGATTGTCCGTATTTGCAAATTTTTTCGATATCAAAATCGGCATACGGACGTGTAAAACTAAACCAATCACCATCATGGTCGGGACTCTCCCACCCTATATTCCAGCCTTCGGCAAGCACTCCGCCAAAACCATTTTTAGCGGCAAAGTCCATATAAGTCATCATATTTTCGGTTGTAGCACCATGTTTAGGCCCCATGTCCCAAGTATATTTATTGATATGCATACCCCACCAAATACCTACATATTTCATGGGTTTAATCCACGAAACGTCTTGAATTTTACATGGTTCATTGAGATTCAGCATTAAGTGTGAAGTTATCAGATTATCTGGTTTATCTGCGATAATAATGGTACGCCAAGGAGTTACACTGGGAGAGGAAGCATATACTTTTAATCCGTTTGACCAAGGTACCAATTCGCATTTCAATGTAGAATTTCCGGTTGGCACCAACGTCATAGAAGCAAAATCAGTAAGGTTTGCTTCGTGAATAGCCAAGTAAGTTCCGTTTTTCATATCTATTGTCACAGGTGTAGCAATAGTAATAGGCATTACCGTATCGCTCCAGACCATAGCACCATGATTGGTACGATTTATATTATCGGGAGTTTTAAACTTACAGTTACGGCATTCACCACTTGGAGTACCTGTAAATGCTTTATCCTTTACAATATCATCAATAGTGGTATTTCTGTAAAGACTCTCGCCAAAACTACCTTCGGCATGTGAAGGAATCCACCAGGCAGTCGGATTTCCGTTTATTTTGAATTCTGTTTTTTCGTCGGTAATGATGAAATAATCCATCTGCTTTTGTTTCGGAAATTCATATCTGAATCCAATTCCGTCATTAAAAGCACGAAAAATTACATTGAATTGTCGTTTTAAGTTTGCTTTTTCTTGAAAAGAAACAATGAGTTCGTTGTAGTTATTTTCTACATAGCGACTTTCGCCCCATATTTGTTCCCAAGTTTCATTAAATGAAGCTTGCTTTGTATTTATTATTTCGAAGTTAGTCGATAGATCGGGATATTCGCTAACAATAGCAAATCCCAGTTGAGATGATTGAATGATATTTATTCCATTTTTAGAAACAGAATAAAAAGGGTTACTGTTGCTAGTACCAACAATAACCTCTATTTTATTATCCGGAGATTTTAATGAATAAGTTTGTTCTCCGGCTTTTGAAACCAAAGCAACTGTAGCAAATAAAATTAATAAAATTTCTTTTGATAATTTGAGCATAGGTTTAAGGAATTATTATCATCTGTCAAAAAGAAAAAGAATGAAAGAATAGCAAAAATAATAAATTATTTTTATTCAAATATAAAATTACCGGTTCATTTTAATGAATAATAGAATTTTATTTTAAAAAAGTGTTTAAAAATTTACACCTATTCTTTTTAGGGTACTTTTAAAGATTTTTTATTTCTATTTTTTCGGAAATAATAGATTATTTTCAAAAAAATAAGTAGCAAATATAAACAGTATAGTAGTTGCTATATTGCTTAACTGTGATCGTAAACCACAGGTTCTCTTATACAAATAGAATAAATTGAGGATTGAATATATATAATTTGAAAATAAAAAATGACATTAGGGAACAAAAAAAAGAGCGAAGACTCAACTTCGCTCTTCTTTTTTTAAAGTTTTTTATATAGCTTATTTTGCTAATTTCAATGTTTTACCATTAGATAGTACTACAATAAAAATACCATTTTCTGGTTCACTTGGCAATTTAGCACCTAAAATAGAGTAATAAGCCACTACTGTTGCATTTTGTGAATCTGCAATTATATCTGCAATACCAGTAAGCGTATAAGCTCCTGGAAGAGCTGATCCCGGTAAAGCTGGATCACCTAAAATAACATCACCTGGTAGGTTTACTGTTGCTGTATTTACACCTGTTACAGGCAATCCTTCCCCATCCAAAGTAAACACTAAAGGAGTTATCCATGTTTCAACAGGACCTGGATTATTCCACCAGCCTGAACCGCCAAGCTGAGCAGGGAAACACATAAAATAAAGCTGTCCGTTTACATCCAAACCACCTGCACTTTTTCCGGCATAAGCTTGAGAAGCTACAAAATCAATACCATAAATATCTCCGGTAATTTTTTTCAAACGCAAGTCATAATCTTTATTATCTTCTGTCCAGAAGTGAATACCAATTGTGCGTTCTGCAGTTGAAGGATCGGGAGCAGTAGCCAAATAAGCAAGAAAATCATCACTTGAAATTTTTAATGCAAATGTAAACAACTGATCCATATCTGGTGTTTTGTCTGTTACCCAAGTATCAGTATTCATGTCATACCAATAAGAATAACCTGACTCATCATCCAAAAAAGGATTATCGTACCATTGAGCATTTACACCCAATGTCACGATTAAAGCAGCAAAGAATAATGTAATTTTTTTCATAATTTTTAAAAATTTAATTTAATATTAAGTTTCTGTTTATTAATATGAGCAAATGTAAACAATAAATATTTACCACGCAAACATTTTTCAAAAAAACAAATAGAAAAATTTATTAGAATTTATAGCATTAACAAAAGAAAAAATCTATTTCGGGTCTAATTTATCTAAAATAGAAATCGCATCACTTGGCTTTAATGCACAAAAATATAAAAATGCTTTTTCCAGTTGTTTTTTTACTTCTTCATCCTGGATTTTATTATTTGCTATTTTCAAATCATAATACCGCTTGATTTGAGGAAATACTTCCTTAGCATTATAAGAAGGATCTACACCTGTTAATTTTTCTTGCACTACATTAAGAAAAGTATATCCGAATTCCACTGTCGGTTCAAATATATTACCTTCCCCATAATCATTCCATGCCGACAATTGTAAGTATTCCGGTTTTTTAGTCCTTGCCAATTCTATCTGGCGTGATAAAAATTCGCCATTTTCATAATTTACATCCGTTCTATGGTTTTTTTGGTCATTTGCACTAGCTCTACTATCATCATAAATATCATCCCAACCCGGATAAATAAACGGAACTTTCACTGTGGTTGTATATTGACTTTGCCATGGAGTATTAAAAGGCCAGTTAAAAAATCCGTAAGCTTTATTAAGAAGTCCGTGCGCAACAAGAGGAATAAAAGAAGGTTCCTGAGATAAAACAGAAAAACATGTGGTCCAATCGTACGCAGCCTTTACTCTTTGAGGGCCAAAAATCAATAATGCCGGTGCTCCATTTATTTTCAAATAATCGTCATTAACAAAATAATTATCTTCCAAATATTTCATATCTGTTTGAATAGAAGCAATCGCGGTATTTAAATCTGTAGATTTATATTGATCTTCATAGCAAACCGCCATTTTCAAACCAACTTCTTTAACCATGCTCCAAAGAGCCTCTAAAGAACGGGTTTTGTCTTCTGATTTTCCTCTATCTTCAACCCCGTACCAATCTGGAATAACACCATCTATTCCGGCATATTTCAACAATAACAACTGATACTCCAAAATATTACGGTCAGAAGAAGCATAAGGACCGGTCAATGGAACATAATTAGATTTTATTTTTGACCATTCACCTGTTGTGGCATCATAAGTTGGAGGCGAAGCTTGCGACCAGGCCCAATGACTTCCCCATACGTTACCTGTACTTTCAGGAGTTTCATACCATACCATAAAATGAACAAAAACTTGGGTATCTTTATTTTCCTTTTGTATTTTTGCTCTTTTATCTGTTATTACCAAAGGTTTTGAATCTTCTTTGCAAGATGCTAAAAAGAGGCAGACAGCTCCTATCAAAACTAAAATTTTACTTTTCATTTCTTATTGGTTTTATAATTTTAAAAAAATAATTAGAAGGTTTTGAAGTATATTACAAAACCTTCTAATTACAAAGTTACAAATAATTTTTAAAAAATTATCAAAACACGTGAACAAATTATTTAATTAAAACAAGGATTCTGTTTCAATTTTATGTTCTTACATTAAATGACGAGTGGAAAAGTGCATATATTT
>JAVBUB010000215.1:0-3657 GCA_031555675.1 Paludibacteraceae bacterium
AACTTGTGGAAATCGATTTTTAATCAATGAAAGATTACGAAACAGAGCCAAAAAGATTTCTAATTGTAATGACACTTCCCATGAATATTCAGGCGAAAAGGATATTCGAAATTACATGGAATATATCATTGAAAATGGGAAAGCCGAGAAAATAAAACCCCGTTCGATGATGAAATTGGATGAGGATATAAACGAAGCACTTAAAAAAATGTCACAGATACGTGATATTATGCAATATCTTCCTAAAACAGACTGTTGTGTTTGCGGAGCGCCCTCGTGCCAATCGCTGGCAGAAGATGTAGCTTGCGAAAAGGCTTCTTTAACCGATTGTGTATTTATACAACGCAACATGGAATCGCGGGGAAGTATGACCACAGAAGAAGCTATTTCTATTATGACTCAAATTTGGGGGACTCAAAAAATTGAAGAATGCGTAAAGAAGTAATTTTTGTATTAAAAATAAGAAAACTTGGCTTTCATTTTGCAAAAAAATGTAACTTTGCAAACTAAATAAGTCTTCGTAGCTCAGTTGGTAGAGCAAATGACTCTTAATCATTGGGTCCAGGGTTCGAGTCCCTGCGAGGACACTAAAAGCTTTAGATAGCAAGCGATAAAAATCGGACAAGCCCTCCAAAATCAATGTTTTGTGGGGCTTTTTGTTTTTTTGGCAAACAAAAAAGACATCAAAAAGTCAAAAACTGATATTTTTCTATTACTAATTCTTGACTATTTACCAATTCCGTTTTCCTTAAACCATTGCAGGGCATCCTGAATCGCTGTTTCAATGGGGCGGGTTTGCAGGCCGAGGCTGCAAGCGGCCTTGCTGTTGGTATAATAATTACCGATGCACAATATCTTCATATTGGTCAATGTAAAGCGATTTGGAATTCCGAGTTTTTGCAAAAAATTACCGAAATGGCCTATTGCAAGCAACACAAAGCGCGGCAGAGTAATGTACAATGATTTATATCCAGCTGTTTCTGCCAGTTTTTTGAAAAACTCTTTATATGTAAGGTTTACTCCCGACAATAAATAAGCCTCACCATTTTGTCCTGATGTCAACGCATTGACAACTCCCATCGCCGCATCGGCCACATGGATGAAGTTTTTGCCACCCGGTGGGCAGAACACGATTTTTTTCCGGTAAGCCATTAGTATGATTTGCCCTGAACTCGGTTTCGAGTCATAAGCCCCCAACATGAAAGTGGGGTTCACGATCACGACATCCATCAGCTCTTTAAGCTTCAGCAAAGATTCTTGCGCATCTTGCTTACTGCGAGCATAGTACGAACCGGTAAATGGCGAACGGGTTGGTCGGGTTTCATCGCCAGGTTCCTCCTTACTTCCGAACCCAAAACAATTAGCCGTAGACACATAAACAAAGCGTTTTAGGCCTGCCCGTACAGCAAGCAGAAATAATTGATGTGTAGTCTCTACGTTGATTCTGTAATAATGGCTGTAATCCGGTATATCCTGATCGGTACAGGCAGCCACATGGATAACGTAATCACATCCCTGCAAAGCCTGGGTGATTGTTTCCTGATCGGTAAAATCGCCTTTGATCAATGTGAAATTCGGATGCGGCGAAAGATAGAAACGGCGCATGTCGCGCAGAAGCCCCCTAACCTGATAACCCTGCTCAAGAAGGCATTCGACGATATTCGTTCCCAAGAGACTATTCGCGCCTGTGACAAGCACCAGAGAATGATGGCCAATAATATCAGCATAGTTCATGATTTATATAGTTATTGTTTTTTCGATTTGTATTTCGCGGGCCACTACCCTCGACATAAGGGGAAGGCGTATTCCGATGGGGACAATCCCCATGAGCAACCAGTTCAGCTTGTTCATCCATCCAAGCAGAATCAGGGTATCTCTTCTAAACAGCTGTTTTATGCTTTTTTGAGCTATGTATTCCGGTGTCAATAGCCCAAGTTGCCCGAATATTCCTTGTCGTTCAATCCGGCTGGTTACATCAGGGTTGGTTTTCATTGGTCCCGGATGGACTACGCTGACAAAAATACTGGTTTTTTTCAATTCCTGATACAATCCCCGTGAAAAATGTTGAACAAATCGTTTCGAAGCCGGATAAACCGTTTTATAGCCGATAGGGCTGAATGATGCCATACTCGACACATTCAGTACATAAGCCTTTTCCTGCCTCAGCATATTGGGCATGAGTTGATGTGTTATCAGGGCTGTGGCTGTAATGTTCACTTGGATGATCTTGTCAATATATTCAAAAGAAGAATCTGCAAATCCACAGGTACCGCCAACCCCTGCATTGTTAATTAGCATAAAAATCTCGAAATGCTCATTGATCCACCGACATAACTCCATCACATTTTCTTTTCGGGTAATATCTGTTTCGCGAATATAGCTTTCAACGCCCAGCTGTTGCGATTGTGTCGCAACATTCATTAATCCTTCGCCGGGCAGTGATACCAGTATGGTGTCAATCCCTCGCCGAGCCAGCTCCAATGCGAAGCATTTTCCCAATCCTGTACTTGCCCCGGTAATAATGGCGAATTTCTTTTTATTTGGCATATAGGTAGTCATGGTCTTTATAGCTTATTTATCCGGCAATTTCTTTAAAACCGGTGAGTAATTTTTTCTCATACAGGGTACCGCCTTTGTAAATATCAGTCCTCACTATTCCTATTTTATTGGAAAACCATTCTATTACGAAGACTTTAACAGGTACTCCAAATTTTTTGATTTCCATGTCATAGCTCATTTTTATGCACTCCCATGTACCTAGTGGAGTCGTTATTTTTTCATTTGAAGTTACTATTGTACGGTTGTCAATTTTGCATGAAACATTCAGGTACTTTCCGGCAAATACCGCTTCCATTTCGAATTCTAATGTTGAAATGATTTTGTGATCCGACCGAGAGTGCATTGGATAATCAAGGAATGCATGGTTGCCGTTTTTATCATTTCCCATGGATATCAGTAATTTATTTTCTTTGCTAAGAAATAAGCTTTTCGTTTTGTCGACCATCTTTCCATCCTTATATTTAATGTTTTGCCCGGAAACACTATTTCCTCCATTAAAACTTATTATCCTATACTCTTGCGTTGCGATGGGTTGATTATTAGCATTGTATGAAGTTTTTATAGTCGTTTGGCTGGAATTGAAATAATACAATTCCGATACAGTCTGCGAATACCCAGTTGCCCATATGGATATGAACATTCCGACTACCACGATGCTTTTCTTTATTTGGATTGGAGTTTTCATAGTCGTATTTCTTGTTTATAAAAAGATAGTTGAAATCATTATTGCCTTTTATTCCAACTTGTACTTTTAAGACAAATGAAAAATAGGTTCCCACTATCGGATAAAATTTAACCTGCATCTTATTACTTGTTAACCTGCACAAATTCAATGCATTTTGCTATTAGTAGGAGACTTAGGATTTAGCTTATTTATTACCATTGTTCCAGTTATGTTATTTAAGCCCAATAAAGTGAAATATGCAGGCCATAACATGAATAAAATTTTGAATAGCAATGTTTTGCAAAATGAATAAATTTACGTAATTTTGAACTTGAAAATATGTAGGCTTTGGTCGTCAAATGCTTTAGCAAAATTCGTTGCCAATCCATAATCAGAATCAAAAAGTGAATTCAAAACAGTTTGATTTAAAGTTT
>JAVBUB010000019.1:0-7764 GCA_031555675.1 Paludibacteraceae bacterium
TAATTTTTAGTTTCGGAAATAAATTTTTGATTAATAATATATTGTCGTTGTTTGTCCCGAAAAATGTGGTTGGATCAACGTTTTCAAGTAAAATTATTCTTTCTGTCATGCACTATTTATTGAATTGCAAATATAATAAAGTTTGAACTTGCGATGATAAAAATTAACCTTCATTATTGTTTTGGTAGATTTATCGATCAATATATTAAATCTTCAATATTTTTTAGTTCGGCATCTGTAAAATCGTCTTTTTTAGCCAGATCAAAATCTTCAAAATCAAAACCGGGAGAAACCGTACAACTCACAAGTGCATAGTCATTTTTATCTTTCAATTGCGCTCCAAACCAAGTGTTAGCCGGAATAAGTACTTGAGGAACTTCTCCTTTTTCTAAATCATTCCCCAATATAGTACTATGCTGCTGTCCGTTTTCAAACAGAATAATTTCTAAAGACTCGCCTTGATGAAAAAACCAGATTTCATCGGATTTAATACGATGTAAATGAGATTTTTCATCATTGCGCAATAAAAAATAAATAGCTGTGCAAACATTACGCTGCCGCTTGTCGTTAGTAGCTATTTTCTCATTACAACGATAAGTTTCTTTATAATAACCACCTTCGGGATGTGGAAGCATTCCTAATTCTTCAATAATTTTTTCAGCATTCATCATTATATCAATGTTTGATGTTTTCTTGATAATATCTGCACCATGGCCGTAATCCACATTCCTCGCATTTAGGTTTACGAGCCACACAAATATACCTGCCATGCAATATCAACCAATGATGAGCTTTGGGAATCAATTTTTCAGGAATATATTTTACTAATTCACGCTCTGTCTGTAAAGGATTTTTGGAATTAGTTGTTAAACCCAATCTTTCGGAAACACGAAAAACATGAGTGTCAACAGCCATAGCAGGTTTGTTGTAAATAATAGATGCCACTACATTGGCCGTTTTCCTGCCTACACCCGGTAATTTCTCCAGTTCGAAAACTTCGCTTGGAACAATGCTGTCAAAGTCGCTAACCAGCATTTTAGCCATACCAACCAGATGCTTTGCCTTGTTGTTCGGGTAAGAAACACTTTTAATATATTCGAAAATAACTTCGGGTGTAGTATGCGCCATGGCTTCCGCTGTGGGATAATCATGCAGCAATTTTGGCGTAACCATATTTACCCGTTTATCAGTGCATTGTGCCGATAAAATAACCGCCACCAACAATTCAAAACCATCATGATAATGTAACTCACTTTCGGCAACAGGCACATTGGCTTCAAACCAATCTATTATTTTTTTATATCTTTCTTTGGTTGTCATATATTCAGAAAATATTATAAACTTAATTCTTGCAAATTTATTATTTTTTGAAAAATAAGCGGTATTAAAAAATAGAAATACGTTTTGATTTTGTATTTTTGCAGGTAAGTAAAAAATCTTCACAGATTACTCGAAACATGGCGAAAAAAACAAAACCGGAATCTCCCAAACAATCAAAATTCAAAACTTTCCTTAAAGATGAGAAGACTCACATTGTTATCTCGTTGCTCATCTTTTTGTTTGTATTGTATTCCTTACTGGCAATAGTATCTTTCTTCTTTACCGGGGCGGCAGACCAAAGTTTGTTGTATGACGCGGATAAAAATCTTAATTTCCAGCTTGATAGTAATATAAGGACATCTATTCAGAATTGGACTGGCGCCCGTGGTGCCTATATGGCCGAATTGTTTGTTAATAGCGGATTTGGAATCTCATTTCTGTTTACTCTTTTCTTTTTATCAGTAATAGCCCTGCGTTTAGTCAGGGTAAAAATAATGCCGGTTTGGAAAGCTTTTATCTATTCTTCGTTCGGACTTATTTGGTTTTCCATATTTCTAGCCTTTTTACTACAGCCTTTTTTTGAAGATACTTTTATAAAGCTAGGTGGAGAGCATGGCTACTATATGAGCGAATGGATGACATTCAATGTAGGCGCTTTCGGTACATTTATGATTCTGATAGCAACCATGCTTGTTTTTTGCATTTTTGCTTTTGATAATACATTGCCATTCTTAAAGAGTTTGGTAAGTACAAAGCCCAAAGAAGCCAAACAGGCGGATAATGGAACTTTACCAGTTGATACTAATAATGATGTAGTAGCAGAAAAAGAAGATGATCAACAAGAAGTGTCTTGGGTTATTAAAAACGAGAATGAAGATAAACCGGATGATAATGCCGATGATTTCGTGGTTGTTATTCCCGAAGAAGAGCCTGCTGTTATTGATGATGCTCCGGCAGAAGACAATATCGAAGACAGGCCTATAACTTTTTCTCCTGTCAGAGAAGAAGAATATAACGCGCTGCAAGAATTGGGCGAATATGATCCAACCCTGGACTTATCAAGCTATCGCTACCCATCTATTGAACTGTTGAAAGAATACAGCTCTTCCGAAATGCAAATCAACATGGAAGAGCAAACAGCCAATAAAAATAAAATTCTTTCTACGCTCGATAGTTTCGGTATTAAAATTTCCACCATCAAGGCAACGGTGGGGCCTACCATTACCCTGTATGAAATTCAGCCCGAAGCAGGTGTGCGTATATCCAAGATAAAAAACCTTGAAGATGATATTGCTCTAAGCCTTTCGGCGCTCGGAATACGTATTATTGCACCTATTCCAGGAAAAGGAACCATTGGTATTGAAGTGCCCAACCGCGATCCGCAAACCGTTTCGATGCGTTCTGTTATCACTTCCAAAAAATTCCAGGAAGCCAAATATGATCTGCCTATCGCCCTTGGAAAAACAATTACCAACGACACCTTTGTTTTCGACCTATGCAAAATGCCACACCTTTTGGTGGCCGGTGCTACCGGACAAGGTAAATCGGTGGGACTGAATGCCATTATAACCTCTTTATTGTATAAAAAACATCCGTCTCAACTAAAATTTGTATTGGTCGACCCTAAAAAAGTAGAATTCAATATCTATTCCGAAATTGAACGTCACTTTTTGGCCAAACTGCCTGACGAAGAAGAACCTGTTATTACAGATGTTACCAAAGTGGTTCAAACGCTCAACTCATTGACCAAAGAAATGGACGAGCGCTATAACCTGCTCAAGAAAGCGCATTCGCGCAACATCAAGGAATATAATGAAAAATTCATTAACCGCCGGTTGAATCCCGAGAAAGGACATCGCTTCTTACCTTACATTGTGGTCATTATAGATGAGTTCGGAGACCTAATCATGACCGCCGGAAAAGAAGTCGAACTGCCTATTGCCCGTATCGCCCAGTTGGCACGTGCCGTAGGAATACATATGATTATCGCTACACAACGTCCGTCGGTTAGTATCATTACCGGGGTAATCAAGGCGAACTTTCCCGCCCGTATCGCTTTTCGTGTTTCCGCTATGGTCGATTCACGTACCATTCTGGATGCCTCCGGAGCAAACCAGCTCGTAGGTAAAGGAGACCTGTTATTCTCCCAAGGAAGCGATTTGGTACGCGTGCAGTGCGCTTTTGTAGATACACCAGAAGTAGAAAAAATAGCAGAATATATCGGTAACCAACAAGGTTATCCTACAGCGCATCTATTGCCCGAAGCACCTATTGAAGACGGAAGCGAATCTAATGATTTTGATCCATCTAAGCTCGATCCGATGTTCGAAGAAGCAGCCCGTATTATTGTTGCGCATCAGCAAGGTTCTACTTCCTTTTTACAACGCCGTTTCGAAATCGGTTACAACAGAGCCGGCCGCATTATGGATCAAATGGAAAAAATGGGAATTGTAAGCGCCGCTAAAGGAAGCAAACCAAGAGATGTACTCGTTCAATCCGAAATGCAATTGGATCAAATATTGTCAGGATTGAAATAATAAAAAAGAATATTATTTCATGATATTGAGATATGAATAGATATTTGCTTCGCGATATAATTGATATTAATAGATTCCAACATTTTTCTGAGTTTCTTAATATCTTAATATCAATGAATATCTATAAATATCATAATATCAAATAATAATCATTAAACCAAATTCGTTTACAACAGTCAAAATAGAAATGAATTTGAATCCTGAAACCAAAGAAAAACGTCATGAAAAAAAGATTTTATATATTATTTATTTCTCTGATAGCTGCTTCTACCATTTCCGCACAATACACGCAAGACGCGGAAGCAAAGACCATATTGGATAAATCAGCGCAAGCCATACAAAAATCGGGTGGGAGTAAAGCCGAATTTATACTAATAGTAAATAATACTCAAACAAGTCAGAAACAAGCCATAAACGGCACTTTATACCTCAAAGGAGATAAGTTTAAACTATTGGTGGCCGAAACCGAAACTTATTATGACGGCAAAATACAATGGGTTTACATGTCAGATTCCGATGAAGTAACCATTAGCGCTCCAACTGCCGATGAACTACGTGAGATAAATCCAACTGCTATTCTGTCTTCTTACAAACAAGGATATAAACTCAAAAAAGAAGAAGATAAAACAGTAGAGGGCAAGCAAGTTCATATAGTGAATATATATCCCGATGACAGAAATAAACCATATTACCGTATAGAAATAATAGTAGAAAAAGGAACCTATGATATTGTTTCCATCAATACTTTTGGAAGAAATGGAACGGATACCTACATCAAGGTCAAAAAATACGAAAAAGGCTTAACATTGGCAGATTTGAATTTTGTTTTTGATGCAAAAAAATATCCCGGTGTTGAAATAATAGATTTAAGATAAAATATAAATAAGATACATCTTTCAAAATGAAAAACATAGAAAAAGTACGCTGCCTCATTATCGGTTCCGGTCCAGCCGGTTATACCGCCGCTATTTATGCCGGAAGAGCCAATCTTTCACCTGTTTTATACCAAGGAATGTCGCCTGGTGGACAATTGACTAAAACAACGGAAATAGAGAACTTTCCGGGATATCCTACAGGAGTATCCGGTTTCGATTTAATGGAAGACCTGAGAAAGCAAGCAATCCGATTTGGCGCAGAAGTGCGCTATGGTATTGCCACAGCATCCGATTTGTCTGCCTCTCCTTATAAAATAATTATTGATGGCGAAAAAGAAATAAAGGCCGATACATTAATCATTGCTACCGGAGCCACCGCCAAATATCTTGGATTACCGGATGAGCAAAGATTTTCCGGACTCGGAGTATCCGCTTGTGCTACTTGCGATGGATTTTTTTACAGAGGGAAAAATGTAGCTGTAGTGGGAGGTGGAGATACCGCTTGTGAAGATGCTCTTTATTTAGCAGGAATGTGTAAAAAAGTATACCTGATTGTCAGAAAAAATCACTTGCGCGCTTCCAAAATTATGCAACAACGTGTTTTCGATAATGAAAAAATTGAAATCTTATTCGAACACGAAACCGTTTCTCTTTTTGGAAACGAAGCATTGGAAGGAGCGGTATTGGCAAAACACAAAGGCAGGTCTACCGAAGAAAAAGTATTGATAGAAGTAAACGGATTCTTCTTAGCTATAGGGCACCATCCTAATTCGGAAGTTTTTCAGCAATATTTAGAAGTAGATGAAGTAGGGTATATTAAAACACTTCATCATGGAACCCCTAAAACCAAAATTCCCGGTGTTTTTATAGCGGGCGATGTTAGCGATCCGATTTACAGACAGGCCATTACCGCTGCAGGTAGTGGTTGTAAAGCAGCTATCGAAGCCGAACGTTATTTGTTCGAAATGGGATTGTAATTAGCACATGGAAAACACGGATTAAACGGAATAATTCCTTGTTTTGAATAAAAATGTGAGATACTTTATTTATCGAGTATCTCACATTTTTTTGATTGTGTATTGTGCTATTCTGTTTAACCCGTGTTTTCCGTGTGCTAATTACTCTTTCACAAACTTAACCGCCACCCAATCATTTTTCTTATTGAAATATTCAAATTTCAAACCATTTTTCACACATTCTTCTTCTATGGCCGGAATATCCTTTTCATAGAATCCGCTCATATAAAGCTCTCCACCCGAAGATAGGCAGTTTGTGTATACTTTTATATCATTCAATAAAATATTCCTGTTGATATTGGCCAGGATAATATCAAACTTTTTATCTTCGAGCAGGTTGGCGTCTCCCAATAAAACTTCAATGTTTGAAATACCATTCAGTTTAAGGTTTTCCAGTGAATTTTCATAACACCATTCGTCAATGTCTATAGCAGTAATAGGATTGGCGCCACGCATTGAAGCCAGTATGCCTAAAATACACGTTCCGCATCCCATGTCCAGCACAGATTTGTTGCTAAAATCCATTTTCAGAATTTCGCTTATTACCAGACTGGTAGTTTCGTGGTGGCCTGTGCCGAAAGACATTTTCGGATCAATCAGAATATCATATTTGGCCGCTGGAACATCTTTATGAAAAGAACTATGAATAACACATTCATTGCCTATAATAATCGGCTGGAAATAATTTTTTTCCCATTCTTCATTCCAGTTTTTTTCTTCGATGATGTTTTTTTCAAAAGAAATATTTGTTTCAACCGGTATAGATTTGATGATAGGATTGATAAGTTCTTCGTTGTAAAGTGATAAAGGAATATAAGCCAATAGTCCCGACTCGCTATTAACAAAGCTCTCAAAGCCTATTTCAACTAGTTCTGCAGCCAGTAAATCGCCAGCTATTTCCGTATTATTGTCAATTCTAAAATTTAATTCAATGTAATTCATAAGATAAGTATAAAATAAAAATTCAAAGTTAGAGTTTAAGAAGTAAACCATATTTAATCTCTATAGGTTTAATTCCTCGAAGTTCTACTTCGATGGAAAAATAAGTTCAACTTAATACCTCGACAGCTCTGCTGCGAGGTAGTTTATTTTAAAATTCAAGATTACTCTTTTCAGTCGGTAACCGTTGGTTCAAAATTTAAGATTGCCTGGAAATCTTGATGATGCGCATATTAAATATTGATTTTTAAATCTTAAATAATTATAAACCAGTCTTTTTATAAATTAATAACATTAAAATGGAATAGATTTCTTTTTGCGGAGCAAAATTATCTTTATCTTTGTTATATTAAAAGAAATATATCCTTTAATTTAAATTTTATTCAAAATTAAGATTAAACCTTTTCTTTTATTTTTAGTCAAAAAAGAAATAGGTAAAATATCAGGAGGAATGCGCCATGAAAAATAAATTAAAACTGGTAATTGTTGCATCATTGATTCCGATGTTGAGTTTTGCTCAATACCAGGATGATATATATTATTCTCCGAAAAGCGAGAAGAAAGAAAACAAAAAAACAGAGGAGCAGGTGCAGGTGGTAGAACAATCTGCTACCCAAGCTACAACATCTCAAGCTAAAATGTCTGAAATGAGTGTTGACGAATATAACCGCCGGGGTGGTTATTACAATCAGGACAATCCGGCTCAGCCACAGGATGACTCTGTAAATACTTCTTCTTCGGCTGCACAAGCTATTGCTGCTTCTGTAAACGAATCAGACGATTACGAGTATACTAAACGTCTGGTTAAATACAACGGGGCTAATATCTATATAAATGATGCTACAGTAGTGATAGATGATGCTACCGGAGATGTATATATCAACGGGCAAGCGGATAATGTTATATACACCGATTATTACCCTTATTCCTATTATTCTAATAATTACTGGGGTTATCCATATTCCGGTTGGAGTATCGGTTTCTCATGGGGATATCCTTATTATTACGGTTATTATTCTCCATACTATTGGGGTTATCCTTACTATTACAATCCTTATTATTCTCCTTATTATGGTT
>JAVBUB010000042.1:0-6679 GCA_031555675.1 Paludibacteraceae bacterium
TGTATAAAACAGAATCTTGTTGTATGTAGGTAATAGGATCAGCTGTGTTATAACTGAAATACCCGGCAGCATCTATTTGTGCTGTATTTCCGTTGATAAAAGGATCTTGTAGTATTTGATATGAAATGGAGCAGAAATTGGATACACTGCTGGTAACCGTGTCTTTGTCACATGAGGTAATGTCTACGGTTCTTTCGGGACATACCATTGTGGAATCTATATCATATAAGAAATCAGGAAACTCATATAAATATGATAGTATGGTTGGAGAGTTACCCGACAATATGTTGTTGACATGGTATCTTGTGATGAAAGTAGCTTCGGCGCCCGGATCAAGGGTAAACATATAATTAGGCATATCAGAGTAAGTGGAGTATGTCCAATTGCTAACACCGCCAATAGTGCTTGTTTGTATCACTCCTTCGGATACTTCTATTTCCGAATTGTTAAATCCCAGTAGCAAATCAATGTCATGTGAATTTGGACATTTATTTCTGACGGTGCAAGTGTGGGTTATATCTTTACCTTCTTTAATACATATTTTATCCAGCGAGTTTTCAAATTCAATCCAAGGAGCTAATGTATATTGGTCGATATGCACATATACCATGGCTGTACTACTGATGCCATTGCAGGTAATGCTGTACTTGAAAGAATCAGTTGAAATGATATCGTTTACGAAGGTAGCAAGGTAGAGAATTGTATTGTTGCTTGTTATTGTAATATTCGCAGGAGCAGGTGGTATAAGTTCGATAACAGGGCTACTGCATGAATATTGGTCGTTGTCGAGAACCGGAATTTCTACGGAATACCGGTTGCAAATGCAAATTTCGGCCGTATCATTTTGGGCTGTTACTTGTGCGGTGGCAACGTTATGTCCACTTACAAGCAATATTAATATGAATAAGAACCTACGCAACAATCAATGTTTTTTTATTTTTATTAATATCCATAAGGCTGATTATCGAATACTTATTCAGCTTTTCTTGATAATATTTTAGTAAAAATAATAAAAAAATCCGGTACGCGAATACCGGATTTTTATTTTTTCAGATTTTTATGTTTTAATCGTTCATCGAAATCAGAAATTCCCTGTTGTCTTTGGTTTTTTCCATTCTCGATTTGATTGTTTCCATGGCTTCTACAGAGTTCATGTCCGACAGGTATTTGCGGAGTATCCACATGCGGTTGAGTGTTTCCTGGTCAAGCAACAGATCGTCGCGACGAGTACTTGATGCTGTAATATCCACAGCAGGGAATATACGGCGGTTGGATAGTTTTCTGTCTAATTGAAGCTCCATGTTACCGGTACCTTTAAATTCTTCGAAGATAACTTCGTCCATTTTGGATCCGGTTTCGGTAAGAGCTGTAGCAATGATGGTAAGGCTTCCTCCGTTTTCTATTTTACGGGCAGCACCAAAGAAGCGTTTAGGCTTATGTAGAGCATTAGCGTCTACCCCTCCCGAAAGTACTTTTCCTGAAGCAGGTGATACCGTGTTGTAGGCACGGGCTAATCTGGTAATAGAGTCAAGCAGGATTACTACATCATGTCCGCATTCTACCAGGCGTTTAGCTTTTTCGTGTACCATGCCGGCCACTTTTACGTGTTTTTCGGCTGGTTCATCAAAAGTAGACGAAATAACTTCGGCTTTTACGTTACGGGCCATATCGGTTACTTCTTCGGGACGTTCGTCAATCAGAAGCACAATCATATATACTTCGGGGTGGTTGGCGGCAATGGCGTTGGCAATATCTTTCAATAATACGGTTTTACCGGTTTTTGGTTGTGCCACGATAAGAGCGCGTTGTCCTTTACCTATCGGAGCAAATAAATCAACAATACGCACTGAAAGATTGTCGTTTCTGCCTTTGGTTAATTGAAATTTTTCATCGGGAAACAGGGGAGTGAGATGTTCAAACGGAACCCTGTCTCTTACATATTCGGGAGAGCGTCCGTTAATTTTTTCTACTTTTACCAACGGAAAATATTTTTCTCCTTCTTTGGGTGGGCGAATAGATCCTACTACAGTATCTCCGGTTTTAAGTCCGAATAATTTTATTTGCGATTGCGATACATAAATATCATCGGGAGAGTTCAGGTAATTGTAGTCCGGGGAACGCAAAAATCCGTACCCATCCTGCATAATTTCCAATACACCTGTTCCAATAATTATTCCCTCGAACTCGTATGGTCTTTCTCCGTTGTTTTCTCCGTTTTTTCTGTTGTTTGAAACTTTATATTGGTTATTTTCAACTACAATTGGTTTTTCGGGAGCTACGAATTCATTTTTTTCAGGAACCATAAATTCTTCTGATTCCATTTTCTGCTCCGGAATAAATTCGACATGCTGTTCTTTTTGTACAACTTTGGAAGCTTCCACTTTTTTAGGAGTTTCGAATTTGGCTTCTTCTTGTTTCTTTTCTGTTGAAAAAGGTATTTCTACGGTTTTTTCAATAGGTTTTACCAACTTGGGTTTTGCCAGTTCTGGTAATTGTTGTTTTTGCGCTGCCTGAGTTTGTTGAGTTTTTTGTTTTTGTGGCAGTTGAGACTGCTGCTTTTGTTGCAGGGGCTGTTGCTTTTGTGGTTGAGGCTGTTGTTGTTTGTGAGAAGTGTTTTTTTGATTTTCTTCTCTTCCTCCGTTCGAAGAATACACTTTTTCTTCCGTAGTCTCTTTTTTGACAGTAATTCGAACCCTTTTTTCCTTGGGTTGATTGTCTGTTGTTTTGGCTTTATCCAAAGAGCCAATAATGGCTTGTTGATCTAGAATTTTATAAACCAATTCTTCCTTTTTCAAAGAATCAATACGTTTTAATCCCAAATCTTTGGCAATAGCTTTTAATTCAGGTAAAAGCTTTTCGTTCAGTTCTAAAATGTTATACATTAATTATCTCAATGATGTTTGAAGTTCGAAAAACCATGACTATTAATAGGTTGTCATGCTTTTGTAAAGTATAAATAAAGGTGGATTTAAAAATGTTTAGAAGAATGCTAACGCACTTAAATCGGTACAAAGATAAATATTTTATTTAATCAACAAATAATTTTGATAATAATTTTAGTTTCAGGAGTAATTTTAAATCTGTTGTCGATTCTTTTGCCTACAATCCATATAATTTCGCTACCCGAAAGCAGCAACCATGTTTTCTCTTTTTCGCTGATAGAAAATTTTTGATCGGTAAAAAAGTCGCTTACCTTTTTCTTGTTTTTCATACCCAACGGATAGAAAACATCTCCTTTTTCCCAATGTCTGAGTGTTAACGGGAAGGTAATTTTATCGAAATCGAAATAAGCTACAGACTCAGAAGTCTCAATATCTAATTTGTTTTGTTTTTCTAAAATTTCGAATTGCAGATGAATGGGATTTTTTATTTCAGATTCATTGACCTGAATTTCGAATGTTTCATTATTATCTGCCGTTTTATCAATTAATAAAAAACTCCGGTCTTTTATTAATCGGTAAGAAGATGAGAAAAATTGTTTTCCGCTGACATCGTCTAAACTACCTATAATATCGGCACATTGACTGGCATTGAATCCATATTCTTTAGTAATTTCGAAAAGAATACTTTTTATTGTTTTTTCTTTTTTCAATGCCTCAATAGAAATGTGAACAGTATTATTTTTTTCGAAAACAATTTGTGATTTTATATCTTGTATATAGTTGTTGTAGATATAAGCAACATCATTTAATCTTTCGGATGTTTGCAATAAATTATCGGAAAAAGAAGGATTAATTTCTTCGAATAACGGAATGATTTTATTCCTGAAACGATTTCTCGTATAAAGTATATCTTTGTTGGTAGAATCGGTTACGAAAGACAGTTTATGATGTTCAATATATTGTAAAATATTTTCACGGGAAATGTTTAATAGTGGACGGATAATATAACCGTTTTTAGGTTTAATGCCCGTTAATCCGTTGATGCCCGTACCTCTGGTAAGGTTCATGAGTATTGTTTCAACCACATCATCACTATGATGTGCCACCGCAATATAATCCGCTTTTTCTTCCAGTCTTATTTTTTCAAACCAGTTGTAACGAAGCTCTCGTGCCGCCATTTCTATCGAAATATTGTGCTGTGCTGCATAAGCGGTAGTGTCAAAATCAATTTTATGGTATACGCAGTTGTATTTTCCGGCCAATTGGGTTACAAATTCTTCGTCGCGCATAGATTCTGTTCCCCTGAGGTGAAAATTACAGTGGGCAATAATGCACTTATAGTTTAATGACAATAATAGATGTATCAGCGCGCAAGAATCTGCTCCTCCGCTAACGCCTACAATAATTTTATCCGCAGGATTTAAAAGGGAGTGTTGTTCTATATACTGTTGTACTTTTTTTAGCATTTGTGCTTTGCCGAAATTTCTTTTACCTTTGACGAGTAACAGAATAATTGATTAACAGATTAATGGAATAACTGAATGATCAAATAATTAAATAATCCTTTTTTACTCAGTTACTCAATTATTATCCTTGCAAATATATTATAAATTTTAGATATTATGAATACATTCCTAGAACTCGTACATCAACGCCAAAGCGATCGTGCTTATGATGCCGACAAACCGGTAGAAAAAGAAAAACTGGAACGGATTTTAGAAGCAGCCCGTTTGGCACCATCGGCATGCAACGCGCAACCTTGGCATTTTGTAGTGGTAGATAATGCGGAACTAAAAAATAAGATAGCCGATGCCACTTCGAGCAGAGTGCTTGGCATGAACCATTTTACTAAACAAGCTCCGGTACATATTGTGGTGGTAGAAGAAAGTGCCAATATTACTTCTTCTATCGGTAGTTTTGTAAAACGGAAGCATTTTCCGCATATCGATTTGGGAATTGCAGCTGCCCATGTTTCCTTAGCCGCCGCCGATGAGGGTTTGGGTACTTGTATTCTTGGCTGGTTCGATGAAAAGAAAGTAAAGAAACTACTCGAAATTCCATCTTCCAAAAAAGTATTGCTGATTATTACGCTTGGTTATTCCACACAACCGTTGAGGGAAAAAAAACGCAAACCGGCTGATGAAGTGGTTTCGTATAATAAATACTAAATGAGTTGTAAAGTTTATAAAGTTATAATGTTTATAAGGTAAGTAGTATCTCAACATTTATAAACCTTATAACTTCAATAAAAGTTAAAAATAAAAACTTTCTTGTTTATCGTTTGTTTAGTAAGAAAATACCCAATAAGCTTCTAATCATTTAAACTAAACAGATATGAAATTTTTAAAACTTTTATTTACAACAGGCAATAATTCCGGTTCGTTGAATGTTGGATTGTTGTTGTTGCGTTTGTTTGTGGGTAGTTTTATGTTGACTCATGGTCTTCAGAAACTGCTAAACTTTAGTATGTTTTCGCAGGCATTTCCGGATCCAATTGGTTTGGGAAGCACTGTTGCGCTAAGCCTTATTATATTTGCCGAGTTTGGTTGCTCTATCTTGTTAATATTAGGATTGTTTAGCCGCTTAGCCACTATTCCGTTGATGATTGGTATGAGTGTTGCCGCTTTTATTGCCCATGCAGGTCAGCCGTTTATGGATAGGGAATTACCTTTGGTGTATATTTGTATTTATATATGTTTGTTGATTCTTGGCCCCGGAAAAATTTCGGCGGATGCAATCGTATCCAACTATTTGGAAAAAATGGAATGTGACTAGACGAAACTCAATTGACACAAAAAATCTCTGATAACATATTGTTTATCAGAGATTTTTTTGTTGTCTCGCTAGGACTCGAACCCAGACATACAGAACCAGAATCTGCGGTGCTACCATTACACAACGAGACAATTGTTTGATGATGCAAAAATATAAAAATATATTATCTGAAAAAAGAAAGAAGAAAATATTTTTTACACTTCTGGTAAAATCGGAGATAATATAAGAGTTGCAATAATCAAAGTTCAATTTTTTATATAAGTGTTACCTTTTTAAATGTTTAGATAAGTGTTTATGAGAGTAATGAAATTCTGTCGGGAAATATTTAGTTGTATTGTTATTGATATTTCAGATATTGTGGATGGTTTATTGTATATGTCTTAAGTAAGGGTTGTTTTAATGGCATGATTTGCAAAATCGCGCCAGCTTAGGCATATTATAAATCCAGGTTGTGTCTTTCTTAAATTTCTATTGTCTAATAATGATATCTATATATATCATATTCGTATCAGATTAGATTTATTTATTTGGTGGCATATTAGACATAATTGATGACATCATAATGTCTCTTAGAATATCTGGACTTTCACAAATTATCCTAACTTCTTCTATGTCTTCTAAATAGTTAAATAGATCATTTCCTTTATCCATAAAATAAATATCTTCTTTTCTAATACCTCTTTCCAATGTAAATCGATCTATATATTTTTCAATAATTTGTCTTTTCCTCCGATATGATGATGTAGTATTAGAATTTATTGACACCTGCTGGTTTCTTCTCATCATTGTTACTTCGTTTCTGAGTTCTTCTAACATTGATAAAATATATTTATCACTGGTCACTTCTCTTTCAGATAACTGTGCGACTTTATACTCTCCAAAATGTTTTAAGAAAGTAGTATAATTACTGTTTTTTGCAGCATTTTCATATGTAGCTTGTACTTTCTTTTTAAGACCATCTTTGAATAGGATAATTTTATTAAATCTCAAATCTCTTGGATAAGCTAAATGTTCAATAACAG
>JAVBUB010000199.1:0-25944 GCA_031555675.1 Paludibacteraceae bacterium
CAAAGGACTGATAACCAATGGTGTAGAAAATGTAATTAATCGTGAGAAAGTTGATTTTTGTGTTACTATCGGGCCTGCCATCATGATGAAATTTGTTGCTTTACTGACTAAAAAATATAATATTCCAACTGTTGCATCGCTCAATACTATTATGGTAGACGGCACAGGCATGTGTGGAGCATGCAGGGTTACAGTAGGCGGAAAAACAAAATTTGTTTGCGTAGACGGTCCTGAGTTTGACGCCCACCAAGTAAATTTTGATGAAATGATTATGAGGTTAAATGCCTATAAAGACTAAAACTATTTCTAAATTATAAAAAAGAACCAATTATGAAAAAATTGTTTACTCTTTTGGCCGGGTTTCTCCTGTTAGCATCCTGCTCCAACAACTCAACCCAGACAGAACAAGCAACAGCAAAAGCTACAGTAGCAGAAGCTAGAACCGAAAGACGGGGAACTCCTGTAGATTTCAGCGAATTTAAAACTATTAAGTTATTAGCTCCCGACACGCTAAATCAAATTCCGTTGATGACTGCTTTAAAAGAACGCAGATCATCAAGAGAATTCAATGAAAAAATGTTATCATTGGAAGATTTGTCAAACATTTTTTGGGCATGCAACGGAATTAACCATATCGACGGACGAAGAACAGCCCCTTCGGCTTATGCGTGTTACCCTATCAGAGTATATGCTGCATTTCCAACCGGAATATACTTGTATGATGCAAACACAGATGAATTACAACCTGTTGTAAAAGGAGATTACCGCGCTTTATGCGGCACACAGGAATTTGTTCCTATCGCTCCTATGAATATTATTTATGTGGCCGATATGAGCAAATACATTAATTTCTCGTTCTTACCAGATGATGTCTTAACAAACTACGCAGTAGCCGATGCGGCACACTGTAGTCAAAATGTATATTTATGTTGCGCCATCTATGATATCAACGTTGTTATACGTGCAACCGGCATTGATGAAGAAAATATATTGAAAACCTTGAAATTGGATAAAAAACAATTTCAGGTATTTTTATCCCAAACAGTTGGATACAAGCCCGAAAATGATCATTTCAACGACATGGGCCATTAAATAAAACCTATAAAAACATTTTTAATGCGAATCATTGATGGTTCGCATTATTTATAGAAACCTATTAAAAGCAACAAATTAAACTAAAAAAAACATGAAAAAATTATGTATCCTTTTGATTGGGGTTTTGTGTGCGATGTCTTGCACAAACAATCAACAAAACGAGCAAACCGGAACGACAGAGCAAGAATCTATAAAAAAAGAAACACCTATTGATGTCAGCGAATTCAAAAACATTAAGCTTTTATCTCCCGACAAAGGAAACAAAGCAACTTTAATGGGTGCTTTCGAAAACCGCCAGTCATTCAGGGAATTCAGCGACAAAAATCTTTCTTTGGAAGATCTATCCAACTTGCTTTGGGTTGCCTATGGCGTAAACCGTGCAGACGGAAAGAGAACAGTACCTTCGGCCATGACTGCATACGCGGTTCAGGTATATGCAGTATTACCCAACGGTATTTATTTCTATGATGCTGAAAACAATGAACTACAAGCAATAGCAGAAGGAGATTATCGCAAACTTGCCGGCGGACAAGATTTTGTTTATACAACACCATTGAATATTCTTTACATCGCGGATTTCAATAAATACGGCGAAAAAATTTCAAGCATACCCGAAAATATCTTATTAAACTTGGTAATGGCCGATGCCGGACATTCCAGCCAAAGTGTATATTTATATTGCGCTGCGTTTAATATGAAAACCCTCATACGTGGTGGAGGATTTAACGAACCTGAACTTTTTAAAATTCTAAAACTAGAAGATGGAAAACATAAAGTTTTATTAGGCCAAACGGTAGGATATTAAGGTTTAAAATTCAATATTTAAAATTTAAATGCAGGTTTTCGGATATCGAAAATCTGCATTTTGTTTTTACAAAATATTTAAGAGGTTAGAGTTTATATCGATTAATATTTTATTTAGCACATGACAAAACGCAGTACAGTGCGAGGCAAATAATCATCCATCATACTCGCCACCTTACGGGCACTGCCATTAAGTTAAGTAATTTTATAAAGGTATTTCTCTAAACGCGAAGGCGCAAAGGCTCTAAGACGCTAAGAAAAAATACTTTGCGGCTTGGTATCTTCGCGACTTTGCGTTCACAAAAACTCTCAACTTAATGGCAGTGCCCGTAAGGGGTCGAACAGAGTTTGTATTGTACAACCCCTACGAGGTTGAGTTGTGGCACGTTGCGTTTACCCCGCACTACACTGCGTTTGTACGGGGTTATGCAAATTAACACCTCCGGTGTTTTCTGTATGTTATTTTTATCATATTACTTATGAATAAAATATTAATCGACATAAGCTCTAGTTACTTAGCCTAAATATTATTACATTCAGCATAAGTATATTTATTTTTTTCGTATATTTGTAATTATATAATTACTTGTTTACTAATTTGCAAAAACAGTCGTAATGCAATAAAAATCATTGCATTACAGAAATAATACACTTTACATGAAACTTCTAAAACGCTTTCTCTTTACAGTTGCCCTGACTGTGTTTTTTTCTTCTCATATTACCGGACAAACTATTAATCCTAATTGGCTTGATGGCAAAATTTACTTTAAATTAGCCAATCACGTATCCATAGAAAATTTGAACGAGCGATCAAAAGGAGTGCGCCAGCAAAAACTACCTTTCTTGACTGCCATAGAAAAAAAGCACCAGATAGAAGACATTTCTCAACCTTTTTTTGAATCAGAAAGCTATATCCTGAAAAGGACTTTCAGCATTAATTTTACCCAAAATGAAGATATATATGCCATATTGGAAGAGCTAAGAAGTAATCCGGATGTGGAATATGCAGAACCGGCACCGCTATTTCGTACCATGTCCGCACCTAATGATACTTATTATAACAATATTCTCAACAATAATGGGACAAGCGTCAATTCATCATGGCACCTGAATCTGATCAATGCAGCACAAGCCTGGGGAATAACCACCGGAAATTCGGCTATTAAAGTAGCTGTTATTGATAATGCCATATGGGCAAACCACCCCGATCTTGTTAATAAAGTAGTATTACAAAAAGACCTGGCAGACGATGATGATGACACAACACCCCCCACATTTAATACCAGCTGGTCTCACGGAACACATACCTCAGGATTGGTTGCCGCACAAACCAACAATGGACTGGGAGTAGCTTCTATCGGATATAACATAAGTCTGATCGCTATAAAAGCCACAAAAGACCAATCAAGCAGCCCAACCATATTAACAGAAGGCATGAAAGGTATTTTATGGGCAGCCGATAACGGAGCCAACATTATCAGCATGTCTTTCGGTACGCCGGATCCGTCAACCACCATGCAAAATATCGTTAATTATGCCTACAACAGAGGATGTATATTGATTGGTGCAGCCGGTAACGACAGAAAAGATGAGAAAAATTACCCTGCGGCGTTGAATCATGTGATAGCAGTAGCATCATGTGATGAAAGCAATCAGAAATCTGGATTTTCAAATTACGGAGATTGGGTTGATGTATTGTCGCCCGGAGGATCCTCGATTGCATCATCTTCTTTTTCTATTTTAAGTACTATTTGCGGTAATTCCAACGTTTCGGCCTATGGAGTAGAGAACAATTATGGAATTATGAACGGTACATCCATGTCGACACCCATAGTAGCCGGTTTATGCGGATTAATGTTTTCGGTTAATCCGAACCTGACTCCCGAAAAACTGACTGATATACTTAAATCCACCTGCGACAATGTAGACAACGTAAACTCCTCTTACATAGGAAAAATTGGAGCAGGAAGAATCAACGCCTACAATGCTGTGTTAGGTGCGCAAAGTTCCAATACTACTTTAACCGCCAATTTTAAAGCCGATTATACCAGCACCTATCCCGGTGGAGAAATAAATTTTTTCGATTTATCCGTTGGCACACCCACTTCCTGGTCATGGGAGTTTGAAGGAGGAAATCCGGCAACAAGCAACCAGCAAAATCCTACGGTACGATATCCTAATTCCGGAAACTTCCAGGTAAAATTAACAGTAACCGATGCCAGTTCCAATACAAACATCGAAACAAAAACATCTTTCATTATTGTTAAAGGAGGCGGCACTTCAAACTGGATCAGCCAGAACACCAATATTCCAAACCTGTATCGTGGAGTATTGGATACTTATATTGTAGATCCTAACACTGCCTGGATATTAACATACGATGGCATTGAAGAAGAAAACACCGGCCAGGGAAGCAAAGACTTTGCCATTACTACAGATGGAGGCAACACCTGGGTACCCGGAACTATAAATATCGGTAAAGAGTACCTGCCTGCCAGTATAAGTGCCACGAGTGCTACCAAAGCATGGGTCGCAGCTTATATGTCCGATGATTCGCGTGGAGGGATTTTCAATACAACAAACGGAGGAGCAACCTGGACACATCAGACTACAGCTGCATTCGGCAATGCATCAAGCTTTACCAACTTCATTTACATGTTTAACGAAAACGATGGTTTCTGTCAGGGAGATCCGGTTAACGGAAGGTTTGAAATATATGTAACACAAAACGGAGGAACAACCTGGACATTGGTTCCCGACTCTAACAATCCTGTAGTACAAACAGGAGAAGCGAGTTTGGTCAGATGTGTGTCGGGGTATGGAAACAATGCCTGGTTCGGAACTAGCAAAGGACGTGTCTTTAAAACAACCGACAAAGGACAAAGCTGGCAAGTTTATACAACTGGCGCCAGCTATATTTCTACTATTTCTTTTGCTGATGCCAATAACGGAGTAATTCTGTGCGCTCGCAGTCCCTGGAAAATGCAAAAAACAGCAGATGGCGGAGCCACATGGCAGGATATATCACTTTCAGCAGGAACCTTTACCAGTGTTTCTGCAGTTCCCAGAACACCCGGCATGCTCGTAGGTGTCAGAGAAAGCGAAATCAATCCACAAACCCAACTCTCTGCATATAGTCTTAACTATGGTGACAGTTGGGTAAAAATAGACCAAGAAGTGCAATATACTGACCTCAAAATGTTTAATTCCAATTGCGGTTGGGCCGGAAGTTTCAATGGAGAACAAGGAGGAGGTATTTATAAATGGCCCGGCGTTGTACCTTATTTTACTTCCTCGCCTGTTTTATCTGTGACCGGAGAAAATGTATACACTTACAATATCACAACTGCAAGTTTAGCAGGAATGAATGTTGTTATTACTGCTAACAACAAGCCTGCATGGCTCACGCTTACCGACAATGGAAACGGAACGGCATTACTTACCGGCACTGCCCCTAATGTTGTTGTATCAGAAGATTTTAGCGTTTCTTTGAGAGTAAAAGATAACAATGATACTAAATATTCAACCCAGAACTACACATTAGCTGTTACGCCCTCCAGTTATGTTGACGTGAAGCCGGTTATTGCAGATGATATAAAAATATATCCGAATCCAAGCGCCGACATTATTTATATCTCCAATTGGGAAGGAAGCCGATACGATATTACTGATATTTCGGGTAAAATAGTAATGCAAGGTAATAATCCGGATGCTGCAACCGAAAAATCCATTAATATTTCTTCATTACCTAAAGGCTGTTTTTTCATTAAGTTATACGGCAACGATAATACCTGTAAAATTCAAAAAATTATAAAGTCATAAATTATCAATAGGTGTACGCATCTACTCT
Organism: Paludibacteraceae bacterium; assembly: GCA_031555675.1. Lineage (GTDB taxonomy): Bacteria > Bacteroidota > Bacteroidia > Bacteroidales > Paludibacteraceae > JAISJU01. The sequence goes on from JAVBUB010000199.1 coordinate 5,750, forward strand.
AATTTAATTCAAGATTTAATATTCAAAATTACCCCGAAGCATCCTTAGTGTGTAATTTTAAATATTAAATCTTGAATTTTATTACTTATCAAAACTGTTTATGAAATTTTTCATTCTTCTCCTTTTTTTATGTATGTTTGTCAACTAAACCTTAAAAAATAATTATTATGTTTAAACAAAGCTTATTAGCATCAACACTACTTATTCCGGCTATGATGCTTTCGTGTGGAAATAGTAACAAGGCTACTGCAGAAAGCGAATTCACATCATTCGAAAAACCTAAAGATTGCGGAGCTTATAACATGCCATATGTACGCTACGATTCCAAAGACGCGAAAAAAGGCGGAGAAGCCACTCTCGAAAAAATTTCCGATTTCGATTATCACAAAACGGCATCCGAAGCTTCTAATCAAGAATATATCGCCTTGCATACCACAAACGATTTTATCAGTTGGAAAATAAACGAATCTGCCAATGGCGTAACGGTACGCTTTACCCTCCCAGATAACGAATCGGGAGAAAGCGTTGGTCAAAAAAGTTCGCTGGATATCTTTATAAATGACAACAAAGTAAAAGAAGTACCTCTCGACTCCCGTTGGACATGGCAATATTTTAAAACCAATGTTTCGGAACCGCTCATGACCGTTACTGATTACGCTATGATGAGGTTTGACGAAGTGCATTTCTTGTTGGCCGAATCATTAAAACCCGGTGATGTGGTTACCATCAAAAAATCGACGAATGACAATTTAGACTGTGGCGTCGACTTTATCGAAATAGAAGAAGTCGCCGCTCCTATCGCACAACCCGAAAATTCACTGTCTGTAAAAGACTTTGGAGCAAAAGGAGATGGTCAGACCGACGATTACAACGCTATTATAAAATGTATCAATGCAGCTCAGAAAAGCGGTAAAACTGTGTATTTTCCCGAAGGTACATACAATATCAATGACATGCTGAAGCTTGATCTTGACGGTACAAACATTCAAGGTGCAGGTATGTGGTATACCAATTTTTATTTTACCAACGACAATTTCAGAAGTGGCGGAATTTGCGGTAATGCAAATAAACTACGTATTTCGGATGTCTATATCAATGGTTACAATACCAGAAGATTAGGGCAAAAAGATAAAGACGGTAATATCGTATATGTAACTAATTACGGTTGGGAAGGCCGTGTGCTATATCAAGACCAGAAAGGTATCAGTGGAAACTTCGGCGATGGTTCTGTTATTGAAAATGTATGGGTTGAACATTTTGAATGCGGCATCTGGATTGCTCCTTATGCGTGGGTAGAAGGAAAAGAAAACATATTTACAACCCCCGAAGGATTGGTTTGGAAAAACAAAGATTCCGGAAAGGAATTTAAAGTTCCTGCCGGTTTGGTACTCGATACTTGTGGTGCTGTTGCCGATAAAGACAGAACCAAAAACCTGCGTGTAAGCAATGTACGCTTGAGAAACCAATATGCCGATGGTGTTAATTTTGCCGAAGGCACATCATTCTCTGTATTCGAACATTCTAACGTGCGCAACTGTGGTGACGACGGTATTGCCTCATGGTCTCAAAAAGATGCCGGACCTAAAACACCTGCCAACAAAGGTAACATTTTCCGTTACAACACCGTTGAATTAGGCTGGAGAGCCGGAGGTATCGGTATGTTTGGCGGAGGTGGCCACGAAATACATCACTGCTACGTAGCAGAACATATGCTTTCTGCGGGAATCCGTTTTACGGCCGATTTCCCAGGATCTCCACTGGACATCGACCCGGAAAATCCGATGAGAGTACACGACTGTGTTATTTACAAATGTGGAACCACATCTGATTTGTTTACAAACTGGTTAGCCTCTATTGATGTACATGGCAGCGATAGATATCCGCTCGAAAACATTCAATTTGAAAACATTACCATTATCGATTCTCAAACAGATGGCATCCAACTTTGGGGAGGCAATATGAAAAATATTATTTTCAAAGATATAACAATCAAAGGTATCGGTAAAGGATATAAACCAAGTAAAGAAAGCTACGACATCAACGCGCATGGCGGAAAAGGTAATGCTAAATTTATCAATGTTACCAATAGTAGTATAAACAATCCGGATAACTACGATCTGGAATTTACCAAATAAGAAAATAAGTTATAACATTAATTTTTGAACGCAAATTTCGCTAATTTAGGTAGATTAGCGAAATTTGCGTTCTTTTTGAAATACTCTCTTTTGATGTTCTATTCGTTATTTAGTTAACAGCCGATATTTTTTATCCCCCAACTCTTAACGACAAGTCACTATAAAATAATTCGCCGTTCAACTTGAAGTCGAACGGCGAATATTATCATCTGAGCGCCAGTTTAAGCTAACTTTTCTAATTTACTTACATTTCTTTGAATTTCTTCTTCGCTCAACTCATAGTTAGTCAGATCTCCGGCATAATAAGCATCATAAGCTGCCATATCTATTAATCCGTGTCCGGATAAATTAAACAAAATCGTTTTTTGTTTGCCTTCTTCTTTGGCTTTTAATGCTTCGTTGATAGCCGCCGAAATAGCATGGCAAGACTCTGGGGCAGGAATAATACCTTCGGCTTGAGCAAATAAGGTTCCGGCTTTAAATGAATCCAGTTGTTTGATATCTACCGCTTCCATCAGGTTATCTTTCAAGAGCTGGCTTACAATAGTTCCTGCACCATGGTAACGTAATCCGCCGGCATGAATATGGGCAGGAGAAAAATTGTGTCCTAATGTAAACATTGGAATAAGCGGTGTATATCCGGCTTCATCTCCAAAGTCATACTCAAATACACCACGGGTTAATTTAGGGCAGGAAGCAGGTTCCGCTGCAATAACACGCACATTTTTTCCTTCGGTTAGTTTGTGACGAAGGAAAGGGAATGATATACCACCAAAATTTGAACCGCCACCAAAACAACCAATTACAATATCCGGATATTCGCCGGCCATAGCCATTTGTTTCTCAGCTTCAAGCCCGATTACTGTTTGATGAAGTGTTACGTAGTTAAGCACACTACCCAAAGTGTATTTGCAATTAGGAGTTTGCATAGCCAGTTCTACCGCTTCCGAAATAGCAGTACCCAAACTTCCTTGGTAATTAGGATGTTCTGTCAGTATCTTGCGTCCTGCTTTTGTCGACATCGATGGCGACGCAATAACCTGTGCACCAAATGTTTGCATAATGGAACGGCGGTATGGTTTTTGCTCATAACTGATTTTTACCATATACACAGCCAATTCCAATCCAAACGCTTTAGCGGCATAAGACAAGGCAGCTCCCCATTGTCCGGCGCCAGTTTCGGTAGTAATATTAGTCAGCCCTTCTTTTTTACAATAGTAGGCCTGCGCCAAAGCGGAATTGAGTTTATGTGAACCAATCGGGCTTACGCTCTCATTTTTAAAATAAATATGAGCGGGCGTATCCAGCGCTTTTTCCAATCCATAAGCACGTACAAGAGGTGTAGAGCGATAATATTTGTAAAACTCTCTCACTTCTTCCGGTATTTCAATAAAACGGTCTGTTTGATTAAATTCCTGATCTACCAACTTTTCAGCAAAAAGCGGATACATTTCTTCTTTTTTCAATGGTTGTTTTGTAGTCGGATTCAACAATGGAAGTGGCTTGTTTTTCATATCGGCCACAATATTATACCATGTTGTCGGGATTTCGTTTTCCGGCAAAATGAATCTTTTTGTTTTTGTACTCATCATGTCTAATTTTTAATATTATTAATTTCTCTGTTATTTATTATTTGATCAAATTTTTGCAATAAAAAAACCGTAGGAGTGGATTCCTACGGTTTATATTATATTGAACTAAAAACACACGTAATGGGCATCCACCTTTAAGATTGATACAGCCACCACCAATTTTTAGATACAACTAAGTTTTTCATCTTTTCAATATTTATTTTGCAAAGGAAAATATTTATTTCCAATTTTCAAACAAAAAAGGAGTTTTTTTTACGTGAATAAAAAAAAGAATGCAAATTAATAAGAGATAAATATAGATAAAATGGCTACGCCGATAAAAATTGATAAATGCTTCGCAATAAGTATTGGCATTTTGAAAACAAATCGTACAATTTTATTCAATTTATTTATATTTATCCATTTTTATCTACGTTTATCAACATTTATCATATATACTTACAGTGATATATGTTTAACATCAACCTTGTGGTGTAAAAAAACAGCTGCAGATTTGGCAAATTTTCTCTCCGACTCCGTTGTATAAAAGCTACAAGTTCCGTTTTTTGTGCACTTCTCTACAATCTCCGGATGCCTGATTAAATATTGCTGCAAACTTTTGGCTACTATCTCTCCTTGTGAAATAATATGGACATTTTCTGATACAAATGTTTTTATTTTATCCAATAAAAGCGGATAATGTGTGCAGCCCAATATTAGGGTATCGATTTCGGGATCGGCTTTCAACAAACGGTCTATATTTTTTTTGACAAAATAGTCGGCTCCTTCGGATGCATATTCAGCATTTTCGACCAACGGCACCCACATGGGACATGCTTCTCCAGTGACTTTTATATCGGGAAATAATTTTCTTACTTCTATATTATATGAACAGGATTGTATGGTTCCTATGGTACCGAAAACTCCAACATGTCTGGACTGGGTTAATTCATTCAGGACTTCTATAGTCGGACGTATAACTCCCAATACGCGTCTGTTGGGGTCTAATATAGGCAGATCTTTTTGCTGAATGGTTTTCAATGCCTTGGCAGATGCGGTATTGCATCCTAAAATAACCAAATGGCAACCCTTCTCTAACATTTTTTTTACACATTGCAGGTTAAATTCATATACCACATCACACGACCGGGTTCCATAAGGGGTACGGGCATTATCTCCCAAATAAATATAATCGTACTCTGGAAGAAGTTCTTTGATCTTCTCCAATATTGTTAATCCTCCGTATCCGGAATCAAAAATGCCAATAGGGCCGGGTGTATCTGAATATAAACTCATACTTTTGTTGATTCAAAATTCAAGATTGCAGAATAAATAACATTTTCGAGTAATAATGATATTGTTAAACGATAATATCCATAAAATATTATGGATATTCAACGTTTATTTCTAAAATAAAAGAGACAATGGGAATATTGTCTCTTTTTTATTTTTTATTTCAAATTCATTTTTTTCTTCACTGCCGGAAGTAAATCTATACTTTTGGGTGAGTAGTATAAAATGGCTTGCGCCTGTACGTCAAAAATATACATAAAACCATCTTCTTCACCAATCGTTTTCAATGTTTTATTTACTTTTTCTTCAATAGGCAACATCAATTCCATTTGTTTTTTCTGCAAACTTTCCTGAGCAGCTGTTGTAAAGCTTTGAATGTTTTCATACATTTTGTTCAGTTCGCTTTCTCTCAATGTTCTGATTGCCGGATCTAATGTTTGTGCATTTTGTTGAAAATCGGCATATTTCGATTGGAATTCGCTTTCCAGTTTAGTTGTCTCTGTTTTGTATTTTAAAACCAAATCTTCTAATGATTTTTGAGCTTCAATAGCTTCAGGCATTATTTTCAGCAATTCCTGTCTGTCGATATGTCCGAATTTAAGTTCTTGTGCAAACACAGATAAAGGAAGCACAAATAGTAAGAACAATGCAATTTTTTTCAACATAATGTGTCAATATTTATTTATTAATTATTAAAAGAATGAATGTTTGCAAAAGTACAATATTATTTTGAATATCCCAACTTTGATAATATTTCATCGCTAATATCTATTTTAGGTGATGCAAAAATTATATTTGCCCCTGATGCTCTGTCGAGAATCAATTGGTATCCTTTATCTTCACAAACATCTTTTACTGCGTTATAAATCTCATCCTGAATAGGTTTAATCAGACTTTCGCGTTTTTTGAATAACTCTCCGTCAGATCCGAAATATTTACGTCGAAGGTCTTGTAATGATTTTTCGGCTTCAACTATTTCGTTTTCTCTTTTCGATTTCATATCATCTGAAAGAAAAACAGCTTCGGTTTGATAATTTTTATACATGGTTTGAATTTCGGCCTGGCGGGCATCTACTTCACTTTGCCATTTTTTCGAAACCTGGTTCAATTGTTCGTTAGCTGTTTCATAAGCCGGAATATTTTTCAACATATATTCCATATCTATTAACTCAAATTTCTGAGCCTGAACTGTTACTAAACAGCCTATGAATAAACTCAATACTATTAATTTTTTCATATTTTTGGTTTTTAGTTTATATCTTTATTTTGACTTAAAAAGCACCTGCAGGTTTAATCTGGTAGTTCCAAATTTACTAAATATTCTTATTTATAACATATATAAGATTTATAAAGTTCATCAATAATTACAGCTTAATTCTCGATCTTGAATGTTATATTTTGAATGTTTAGAATTCTTGTCCAAGTACAAATTGGAATTGACCTTTGGAATAATCAAATGTATTAACGCCGTAAGCATCTTTAACCGGATCAAATCCGTAACCCCAATCAACTCCAATTAACCCGATCATTGGTAGTATTACACGTAATCCGATACCTGCTGATCTCTTGAATTGGAATGGATTAAAATCTTTGAAATCATACCAGCAGTTTCCGGCATCAAAGAAAGCCAAGACATAGGCTGTTGTCATTCCAGTTAACAATGGATATCTTAATTCGAAACTTAATTTTGTATATAAATTACCAATTTGGGTTTGTCTCTGTTGTATTGTATTATATTGATATGGAGTAAGTACTCCACTTTCATACCCACGCATTGATATGGTTTCGATAGCATAAGTAGAATATGAATTGGATGTCATACCATCCCCTCCCATATAAAACGTTTCGAATGGTGATCGTTTGTTTTTATTAAAATATCCCAAAAATCCGAAATCGGCACGCATCATCAGTACCAATTTCTCATTTTTAGTCAGCGGAGTAAATGTTCTTGCTTTTATTTTCCATTTGTGATACTCCACCCATTCGTAACGTTCCTGATTAGTCATGTTAGGATCGTCATAATTTCTTCCATCAAACAGGGAGTAAGGTGGTGTAACGCTTACAGACAAAGCAAAGTTCGATCCGCTTGACGGATAATATGGGTTGTTAATCGAATTTCTGGCGAAAGTTAGAGACAGGTTCAAATTATTCGATTTTCCATCACTCATAATGAAGTAATTCCAATTTTGCAGATTATAGCGTTGATAAGAAAGTTCGCCATACAGGGTAAAATAGTCATCCGGCCAGCTCAAGCGGCTTCCTATACCAACAGATGCTCCGAATGTCCTGATATATTTCTCATCATCATATTCTACCATGTTATTGTAGTAGTTGTCTCCATAAAGCGAAGAGTAATAACTACTGTTTTGGTATGACCCGCTACTATAATAACGGTCGCTTACCCCGGTTTGTATGGAGTAGAAAGCGGATACGGATAACGACGTCGGGCGTTTTCCTCCCAACCATGGCTCCATAAAGGATATGCCATAAGACTGGTAGTATTTTGCATTGGTTTGGGCACGCAGGGTAAGTGTTTGACCGTCTCCCTGCGGTACAATACGATATGTGGAAGGTTTAAACAGGTTTTGGATTGAGAAGTTGGTAAATTTAACCGCTGCGCTTCCGATAATACCGGCAGAACCCCATCCAGCCGAAATTTCGAATTGGTCACTGCTCTTTGTTTCCAACGCATAAGTAACATCCACCGTTCCATCCTCTACATTAGGTTGAATATCCGGTTGTAATTTTTCAGGATCAAAGTGTCCCATCTGGGCTATTTCCCTCAAGGAGCGTTGTAGTTCGGTTTTACTAAATAGCTGTCCCGGTTTTGTTCTCAACTCACGGCGTACCACGTTTTCATATACACGTGTATTCCCTGTAATATAAATATTGCTATAAACGGCCTGCTTACCTTCGTATATCCTCATTTCAACATCAATAGAATCGCCTACAATATTGGCTTCTACAGGTTCGAGGTGGAAAAACAGGTAACCGTTGTCCAGATAAAGGTTCGAAGCTGCATCTTCATCATTTGAAATACGGTCGTTCAATTTTTTTGTGTTATAAACGTCTCCTTTTTTAATTCTCAATACCTGATCGAGTACTTCGGTAGAATATAAGGTATTACCTACCCAGGTTACATCACGGAAATAATATTTTTTACCTTCGTCGACTTTAATGTATACTTTTACATTTTTTTCGCCGTAAGGGGTAACACTGTCGGCTACAATAACGGCATCACGGTAACCTAGTTCGTTGTATTTTTCGATCAGGGCTATTTTATCCGCATCGTAATCATCTTTGATATATTTTTTTGTCCTGAAAATATCGACCAATCTTCCTTTAGGATTGGTTTTTTTCATCGTACGGTCTATCTTGGCATATTTCATAGCCTGATTTCCTTCTACCTGAAGTTCGGCAACCTTTACTTTCTTTTTCTTGTCGACAACTACTACCACATTTACATTTCCAGTATTGGTACCATCGTCTTGCTGGGTAATATCAACTTCAGTTTTCAGGAATCCTTTTTCGCCAAAGTGCTTTTGTATAATTTCTTTGGTTCTGTTAATCAGATTAGGAGTAATCTGGTTTCCTTTAATCAAACCTACTTTTGATTCTAAATCTTCCTTCTCCGATTTTTTTAGTCCTACATAGGTAATTTCGGCAATACGTGGACGTGGCTTCAGAGCCATGTTCAGCCATATTTTACTTCCTTCTATTTTAGAGGCTGTTATTTGTACATCGGAGAATAACCCTTGTTTCCAGAATTTTTTAATGGCACCGGTTATTTCATCACCGGGAATTTTTATTTTCTGCCCTACTTCCAAACCGGAGAATCCGATCAGAATAAAGTCTTCGTAATTGGGCGCTCCGGATACTGCGATGCCGGCAATTTCATATTCTTTTGGGGTCATAGAATAAACAATAACCGGAGTTTCGGTTATTTCGGGAACCGACAATGTATCTCCGGATATGGAAATGGTGTCATTACCGAGACCGGGAACGATTTCTACCTGAGCATTATCATTATTAACCGGAATAGAGTCATTATTATTTATTTCTTGCGAAAAAGCGAATCCGCTGATCAGAAATAACAACAAAATGGAAATATATTTTTTATACATCATAGCTACTGCTGAGGCTTTTATTGTTTGATTTGTTCACTGGTTTTCCCGAATCTGCGTTCCCGGTTCTGATAATCGAGTATGGCTTTATAAAAATTTTCTTTCCTGAAATCCGGCCAATTGGTATCGGTAAAATAGAGTTCAGAATATGCTAATTGCCACAGCAAGAAGTTGCTGATCCTGATTTCTCCACTAGTACGGATGAGCAAATCGGGATCGGGTATTCCCTGGGTGGTCAGGCAGGATGAAAATAATATTTCATCAATGCCCGAAATATCGAGTTTGTTGTCTTTTACTTCCACTGCTATTTTCTTCACGGCATCGAGTATTTCCCATTGCGACGAATAACTCAAGGCCAACACTAAACTCATATGGGTACAATGGGCTGTTTCGTCAATACATTTCTGCAATCTAGCGGCAACCTCAGTGGGCAAACGCTTCAAATTACCGATAGCAAGTAGGCGGATGTTATTTTTTAATAAGACTTTCGTTTTATCTTCGATAGAATGCATCAGTAGCGACATCAAGGCATTTACTTCGTGATCGGGCCTATTCCAGTTTTCTTCCGAGAAAGCATATACGGTTAAATATTTAACTCCTAATTCTGCAGCAGCTTCGGTTACGTCATTGAGCGAAACGGCCCCTTCGCTATGTCCGAAAATACGGTCTTTTCCTTGTTCTTTAGCCCACCTGCCGTTTCCATCCATAATAACAGCAACGTGTTCAGGTATTTTGGTTAAGTCAATATTGTTTTTATATGAAGACATTTAATATCGTTATATATGTGGTTGAAAAACTAAAATTTAAACTGTTTTATAACTAAATTTTAATTTCCGGCTTTACCTCTTGCAATGTTTACGTTTAAATAAGTCTATAGAAACAAACGCTTTAGCAATAGAATATCTGTCGTTATTTTTTAATTTACTTGTTCCTTTAAATCCATATGGGTTGTCGAGCAGCTGGCTGTTTTCGTCAACCACATCAAAATTATCAACAAACAAGGTATGAAGAGACCATTCCAAACCTGCATTAAATCTATACAGTACCTTAAATTTAACTCCAACTCCAAAAGGAAAATTAAAGTTGAGTTGGTTCATATCGTTCAGGTCATCGTGTGTTGCTGTAATTCCGGCACCAATAAATATGTATGGCGAAAACCATTTATTTCCATATTTATAAGAGGGTAACCCGTAATCAACAAAATTAAATTCGATATTAAGCCCTGCATCATAAAAAGTACGTTTGAAAGATGCATACTGATCCATGGGAAATTTATTAGGATAGTCTCTAGTATCTCCGGCCACCTCTCCCCTCATTATCGATAGTTTAAGGGCATAACGGGGATTTAAGTTATAGCGTGCCAATATTCCAAATGCCGGTCCTGAACGGTTAAATAATTTAGTCGGATTAGCATCACCGATATAAAAAGAAGCCCCTCCCATTACACCCAATTCTGCACGATATTGGTCAAGATTTCCATATTGCCCGAATACTGCAAAAGATATAGAAAAAGTAACTATTATTAATAAAACTATTCGTTTCAAATTTAAACCGATATTGGTAATCATTATATGTAATTCAGTTGTACTTGAAAGTAACGGGAAAAATGCGATAAAATTTTATTTCCAGAGCATTATTTTCACAATCTTGCAAAAGTAAGCATAATCTTTTAATTTGAAAGGATTTGTTGGACGCTTTTAGGACGAACGTATAAAAATTATTTTACAGGATGTATTAATTCAAAATTCAAGATTTAAGATTTAAGATAACTGCCTCAATTGGCTAGCAGTTGAGGCAGTTATCTTAATTAAAATGTAGAGTTATTTGTACCGGCAAAGGATAAAGAGTTTAAAATTTATCTTGAAGCTGCCCTTGCAATTAAAATAAAATTCGTCTAAAATTCACTTATAAGTGGTTTTAGACGAATAAGTCAAAAGACAGGTTAAACCTGTGACCTTCAGGCCTCCAACGTGGCATGCCATCAACTGCGCTACATCTGGTTTTGTCTTTTTAAAAGGAAAATTATATTTTATTGATTTTTCTCCTTCAGGATATCTCTAATTTCTGTTAATAAGGTTTCTTCTTTGCCAGGTGCAGGAGGAGCGGCAGGAATAGCTTCTTCTTTTTTGCGTAAAGAATTAATTACTTTTATCAATAAAAAAACGGAAAAAGCCACAATCAAAAAATCAAAAGTAATTTGTATAAAATTTCCATAATTAATAGTTACAGCAGGAACTACCTGCCCTAAATCATCAACGGTTGCAGCTTTAAGCGTAACTGCCAAATCCGAGAATTTCACTCCTCCGATTAACAATCCTATTGGAGGCATAATAATATCTGACACTACAGATGTAACAATTTTATTAAAAGCTCCTCCGATGATAATTCCCACTGCCATATCGAGAACATTTCCGCGCATGGCAAAATCTTTAAATTCTTTGAAAATACTCATGTTGCAAATTTTATTGGTTTATTGTATTGTTTAACAAATTTGATACGGGAAAGTTTTTGCATATTTATTATTCATGAGGCAACCTGGAGTTACCCTGTGAATAACAAAATTTATTTTATTGTTTTAAATATTAAAAAGGAATGAAATTCATTCTTTCATTCCTTTTTAATATTTATAAAAATTGGATTATTATTTTTCTTTCACAACTGCGAGGGCTGATTTTACAGTCCCGAGACATGAGTGTTTTAATACATAATAGTAAGTGCCGGGATCCACTGATTTACCTTTGTATGTTCCATCCCAACCTTGTCCTTTTCCTCCATCAAATACGGTTATTCCATAACGGTTGAAGATTGTTAAGTATTCGATATCTGTATCTCCTATCAAGAAGTTATAGTTTTCTCCGCCGTTGCCTCCCCAAATAATGGCATTAGGCACTTTTGGGCATTCTTCTGGTTCCGGTTCCGGTTCTGGTGGTATTGGTGCACAAGGAATATCTATGAATCCGTTTTCGGGAGCTTTGGGGTCGGAGTTAATTCCTACAACATTTTTTTCTACACCACATTCTGTGTAAACTAGACGAACATAAGCGCTATATTCTTCTTTATTGGCTTCTGTTATGTCAACAGGAAGTGAAGGGAAGTCAGTCCAACCATTATCATTGTTATATTGCCAACGTTCGGTTCCGTCATTCTTTTTAGTATAATTAGTGAGAAGTGCGTCAAGCATGGCTTCTGTTACTTGCTGCCCAGCTTTTACCTCTTCGGTTACAGGGTCGCATTCTATCTCTATTTTTCCAATTAATGTTGGTGGTACAAATGGAAAGATTATCTTAGAAGGGACTGTTCCATTTACTCCAGGTTGCGATCCACTACAATTAACTGTTGGAGCACCTAAACTTGTATTAGTGCCTCTATTGGCTCCCGAAGCTGCCAATAAAGAGATTATTGCGGCTTCATTTCCATCAGCCGCTTTTAGTTGTAGCACTCCACCGTTGCCTCCATTTCCACCGCAACCCATATTACAATGGTCTCCACCTTTACCGGCATTTACTGTAATTTGATCGTCAACAGTCAATGTTCCTTTTTCGGCGAAAACACTGATATTTCCTCCAGCACCACCATCGCCACCGCGGTCAGCATTGGTAGTTCCTCCTGTTCCATCTCCCTGCATACCGGGACAAGTTATATTAGCACCATTCATACCATTGGCTTGTATCTTTTGAACCATAGCAACATCTCCATTACTTGAATTTATAGTTATGCTACCACCTGCACCACCTGCACCTGCTTTGTTATATGTATTACTATACACTGAAGTCATGGGATCACCTGCTTCGCCACCATTAGCTGTTATTGTTTTTTTGATGTCTAAAAGGCCACAAGAAGATATGGATATTGTGCCGCCTGTTCCGCCATTTGTGCTGGCTAGTTGATTATCGCCGTTTGTTTGTCTTCCCGTACCTTTACCTCCATTGGCAGAAACGGTTTCGTTAACAGTTACAGCACCTTCGGTAGAAGTTATGGTTATTAATTTTGCAGTTACTCCATACACAAACTGAGTTCCGGCATTTCCGGCATAATTACCACCGGCATTTCCGGCATTAGCAATTATTGTGCCCAAAGTAGTAATGTCATTTAATGCAGTAATTGTAATATTTCCACTATTACCGCCTTTTCCGCCATTGCCGGGACCCCATGCATGATTAGCCTCGCCACCTTGTCCACCCGAAGTGTTTATTTGAGAAACCGTTATTGTATTACCATTGATAGTTACATATCCTGCATCTCCTCCATTTCCTCCATTTGCATTTGCATGCCCTGCATCCGGTACGGGTCTTGTGCCATTACCTCCACGAGTATCAATATTACCGATATTTACGATACCATTGGTTGTTGTTATTACTAAATTATTTCCCGGTTTCGCATTGCAAACAGCGGTTGTATTGCCTGTACCACCGTTATCTCCTCGTAAACTAATATTTCCGTTTACAGCTATGTTTCCTGTAGCCTTTATAGTAAAAACACGTGCAGTAGCAGCGGTATTCAACGGCATATTAATATCGCCATTTATTTCTAAATTACCTTGTACATCTATTGTACCAGTGCTATTCAGTGCTGTTAAGGCTTGTGTTCCGGTCATAGTTGTCTGAGCCTGTAAGCTACTGAGCCCCAAAGAAAAGCACGCCAAAAGTGCCCAAAATGTTGGTATAATCTTGTTTTTCATTTTTTTATATGTGATTTTTAAAATTAGTATTTAATGACAATTTTTCAAAAATACTATTTTTTTTGTTATTGCATCGAAAAATTGGATCAAAAAAGAAAAAAACCGTATAAAAAACACAAATGACACAAGTAAAACAAATTTCAGCAAATAATAATTGAATAAAACTTGATATGGTTTAATTTCAACAGTATTAAAATTGCAAAAAATTATATTACTTGTGTCTTTTGCATTCGAAGACATTTTATTCTCCCCGTAAGGGTTTTATGCTTTTTTCATTATTCTTTCACAACTTCAAGCGTGGCTTTTCTAACTTCGCCGTTCGGAAGCTCCACTACATAATAATAGGTTCCGGGATCTACATATTTATTATTGTATTTTCCATCCCATCCGTCGGTTCCTTTATATATGGTTGCTCCATAACGGTTAAATACATATAATTGCATACCTGATCCTATAAGAAATTCTGCATTAGCACCATTTTTTCCTCCCTGAATGATAGCACTAGGCCAGATTACTTTTATTGTCACTGTATTAGATTGCGCTGCGGGGCAAACGCCATCATCAACGGTAACATAAGTTGTCAGATCCTGAAACAATTGCATGGGCCATGCTGGTTCCGGTACTGTCTGTCCATTCACATTCCATGTCAATGGGGTTGTGTTTCCGGAAGCCACAATGGTTACTTCTCCTCCCGGTGAAACTTGGCTTTTGCCATCTTCTTCGCTTATTGTTACTTCTTGTGAATGATAAACGGTTACCGTAGCACTACCGCTTACTTCCCCTTCTATTCCATCGTTATCTGTAACGGAAATTAAGGTATAAGCCTGATCTGTTGTCGGACTAACCGTTAAGATATATGGAGAAGTGGTTATGTTGTCTATTCTTCCATCAGAATATACAACAGTATAAGGGGCAGTTCCTTTGGTTATTGTAATAGTCAGATTAGTAGGGTTACCCTCACAAATAGAAGCATTACCACTCAACACAGCCAAAGGGCATAATTCAACAGTAGCGCTACCGCTAATATTTCCAACAGTTCCTTCACTATCAGTCACTGATATCAATGTGTAGGTAGTCTTTACTGAAGGTTCTACTTTAATTGAATAGGTATTATTATCCGGAACTGTAACTGGAATATCAGTTGCTCCATCATTATACACTACAGTATAAGGTGAAATTCCTTTGGCCACATCAATTAATATATAAGCTTCATCGCCTCTACAGATTAATCCGCCACCACTTAATACTGCATCGGGAACACAATTGTAATCTATGGTTACCGTTGCAGTACCACTTACTTCTCCGTCAACAGCTTCGTCATCTGTTACCGAAACAAGGGTGTACGTTTTATCACTAGCCGGAGTAACAGTAAGGATATAAGGTAAAGTGGTTATATTATCTATGGTTATATCCGAACCTCCTCCATCTGAATAAATAACAGTATAAGGAGCAATACCTTTGGTTATTGTAATGGTTAAATCAGTAGAGCTTCCGTCGCAAATAGTTCCGCCACCGCTTAGCACTGCATTGGGGCATAATTGTACAGTTGCTGTACCGCTAATAGTACCATCGGTTCCCTTACTGTCTGTTACCGAAACAAGTGCATAGGTAGTTTTTTCAGAAGGATTAACCTGAATTAGGTAAGTATCATTGTTTGGTACAGTAACCGGATAATTGCTTTTACCATCTGTATACACTACGGTATAAGGTGCAGTACCATCGGTTACATCAATATGCAAGTAGGCATCGTCGCCATTACAGATTATTCCGCCGCCACTCAATACGGCATCAGGAATACAGGTATAATCTATTGTTATAGTAGCAGTACCACTTACTGCACCGGCTTTGCCATTGGCATCTGTTCCGGATACCAAAGTATAGGTTGCACCAGTTGCCGGGGTAACAGAGAATATGTATGGATTGTTATCCGGAACTACAACTGTTACCGGTGTCACGCCATCTGTATAAATAATACTATAAGGTGGTGTACTGGCATTGGTAATAGTAATGGTTAAATCTGTACTTGTTCCATCGCAAATGGTTGCATTACCACTCAAAACAGCTGTAAATACAGGGCATGATTTATTTATCACAGCATATGCATAAGTAGTTTGCCCGCAAGTGTTGGTTGCATAATACCTTACTCTTTTACCATTGTCTGCATTACTTGTTACAGTATATGCAAAAGGAGAAGAAGCATTTGCATAAGATGCACTTCCTGCTTCTGTTTCTATCTGAAATCCCATTGCATCAGGCGTTGTAGCATTCCATTCAATAGCAGGTGCATTCAATGAAACATTTAAGTTAGTGTTTGTTTCCATGCAAAATGGAGGAATAATATCATACAAGCCTTGTATAACCGGAGGCGGACATAAAGTAGCCGGATTACATCCGGATACTCCCCCTGAAGCTCCTTGATCTCCTTGTTCCGGAGTTTCTCCGGCAACATTAACATTACCTCCGGCACCACCTTCGGAGCATTTTCCATTGCCGTTTAAATTTTTGCTTCCTCCTGTACCGCCGTCTACATTAATAGAGCCACTGCTTCCTGTATTTATTACTCCTTCTATATTTACAGTACCACCATTACCTCCCTGACCAGCTTTGTTATCACCGCCACCGCCACTTGCACCTCCGGTTCCACCATTGGCTTGTACTTCAGCGTCTACATTAATTGTTCCCGATGATAAATCGACAGTACCGGCATTACCTCCCGGAAAACATTTATGATCGGTTTCATTTGCACTTTGCTGGTTACTTGGCATCAAACCTGCATCTTCTCCATTAGCAGTTATTTTAGCCTGAATATTTATTTCTTTTAGCGCTTCTACTACAATAGATCCTCCATTTCCACCTTTTGATCCGCAATAACCATTTGACCGCTGCGCACCTACACCACCATTAGCTGTAATGGGTGCCTTGATTGTAACACTTTCACTACTTGACGATATAGTAATGCTTCCTCCGTCTGTACCTCCATAAGGATTCGCTGCAGACTTTTGAGTGGAGCTACCATCGGCACCACCATTGGCCGAAATTGCTCCTTCTATCGTTATATCGTTTTTGGCAGAAACTAATACATTTCCCGCAGCTCCGGGTATACGAACCATATTTTCCTGTCCATCGCCCGCTTTTCCTGCAGATACATCTATTTTTGTTTTTGAGGTTACTTCTCCTTCGTCAGAAAAAAGTCTAACCTCGCCTCCATTTCCACCTGCGCCACCGCCAGAAGTAGAGCCACTGATATTATTTCCTCCCTTGCCTCCTGTCGCGTTTATGCCATTAATAATTGTTCCAATAGATAAATCATTATATGAATATACCGCTACAGCACCTGCATTTCCGCCTTTGCCGGCAGGATTTGCATCATTTCTTGATTTCCCGCCATCGCCTCCTGTTGTATTGATGGAATTAATATCGCCTATTTCTACAATTCCTTGTTTGGATGTTATATTAATGCTACCTCCATTACCTCCATTACCTTGACCTTTTAGGGCGTTGGTACCATATCCCCCGTAGGTATCTATTTTTGTATTAGTACCAGAAATAGATAATTCTCCTACAGTTTCTATGGTTATATTTCCACCGGAACCACCTTTAGCACCATATTCAGCTCCATCATTATTACTTCCTCCGGCAGCACCTGCATTTCCTCCGGCTGTATTAAGTGTTACTTGCACATCTGCATCTGCAGCTTGAATTGTTATTTTACCACCATCACTACCGTTACCGGCCAATTGGCTACCACTGGTCGTAAGTCCTCCATTACCTCCACTGGCACTTACCGTACCTCCTGTAATGGCCACAGTACCGTTATTGGAAGTAAAAGTAACATCGTTACCCAAACCTCCGGGGCCACCACAAGCATTCCCTGTATTTGAATTACCTCCATTACCACCGGCAGCATTTATTCCACCGATAGTTGCAATGGCCATATCATTTTCGGATGTTATGGTAATTTTTCCGGCTTGTCCTCCGGAGCCAGCCACAGGCCCTCCCGGTTGATTACTGCTTGTTATGGTTTCACTTCCTCCTCCGGTAGAAGAGATGGCATTCATATTTAAATCAATAGTTCCATGATTGGCCATCAATGTCACATCGCCTCCTTTTCCACCATTACCAAGCCCTTTACCACCTTTGGTTCCGTCTCCTCCCTGAGTATTGATATTAGTTGATGCTCCGGATACAACAAGATTATCAGAAGCTGTCAGGGAAACATTCCCGCCAAGACCTCCTTTTCCTCCGTTACCATCTCCATTCGCATTTCCGGCACCTCCTCCAACGGCATTCAAAGTAGCATTAACAGTAATGTCATTGGCGTTGATCGCAATAGTACCGGCTGTACCGCCAGTACCTCCGGATTGTCCCCCATTATTACCATTACCTCCTTTTCCTCCAGTGGTTGTAATAGGTTGGTTAACCGTAACATTTCCGGTAGTTGACGTTAAGCTAACGCTACCGCCTTTTTTACCATCCTGCCCTGGGTTAGCATTCGCACCAACAGCTCCTGTTAAGTTAATAGCAGCATCTACCGTAATATCTCCGGTAGCGGTTATATTTAACGTATAAATGGAAGAAGTTGTTGCAATGGCATCACTTACAGTAACATTACCTGTTGTATTAATAAAAACATCGCCACTGGCCAAATGAGTTGTAAGTTCGTTGATGTTAATGATATCATTATCTGTTGCCGTGACTGTATTTCCAGTCCAGGAAACAGTAGATGCACCATTACTTATTGTAACAGCACTCAGGTTGGCTAAAGAAAATAGGCCAAAAATGAGTAATATACATTTTAGCCTCAAACAAGTAAATTTAATAGGTAAAAGTAATTTCATAGTATAAGGGTTTAGAATTCTAAAAAAGATTTAACAAGCAAAAGTATAAAAATATTTTAAAAAATAAGGTAATCAGATACTATTTTAACAGCAGCACAATAACAAATTGAAAATAAGGCATATATCTAATAATTAAAATTTAATTTACATTCAAATATTCTTATAGGCCATGGGTATGATAATTAAAAACAATTTTAAACACATACAAAAATTAATTCTACTTCTTTATCAAAAAAAGGATGATATTATTTGTTATTAAAAAATATAATAGTAATTTTGCGGCCGATTATTATCCGTCGTAGTCAAAGAAAGGTTTTTCTATATTCTATTCTGCTTCTAAGAGCTATGCCCCTCCCTGAAGTGTTGAAAAAATAAACAAAGCCGCAATTTTAAACAAAATAAACTTATAAAAAGTGGATACATTAAGTTATAAAACCATTTCTGCCAATAAAGCAACAGTTCAGAAAGAATGGGTTATAGTAGATGCTACCGATTTGGTATTGGGACGTATGGGCTCAAAAGTTGCTAAACTTTTAAGAGGTAAATACAAACCTAGCTTTACTCCTCACGTAGACTGCGGAGATAATGTAGTTATCATCAATGCAGAAAAAGTAAGATTAACAGGCAACAAGTGGACAGACCGTGTTTATTTGAGATATACCGGTTATCCGGGAGGACAAAGAAACATTACTCCAGCCAAATTGATGGAAAAAAGCCCTGAAAAATTAATCAAAAAAGTGGTAAAAGGAATGCTTCCTAAAAACCGCCTTGGAGATAAATTATTAGGAAACCTTTATGTGTACGCGGGCTCAGAACACCCACACGAAGCACAACAACCAAAACAAATTGATTTAAATTCTCTTAAATAATAAGCATGGAAGTAGTAAATGCAATAGGAAGAAGAAAAGCCGCAATCGCCCGTGTATACGTGAGCGAAGGTAATGGAAAAATCACGATCAACAAACGCGAATTAGGCGTTTATTTTCCATCAAGCATTCTTCAATATGTGGTTAAACAACCATTGAATAAACTTGGAGTAGCCGAAAAATACGATATTAATGTAAATCTTAACGGCGGCGGTTTCAAAGGTCAGGCAGAAGCATTACGTTTAGCCATTGCCCGTGCTTTGGTAAAAATCGACGCTAACTCAAAACCAGCTCTTAAAGCAGAAGGTTTCATGACCCGTGATCCTCGTGAAGTTGAACGTAAAAAACCAGGTCGTCCAAAAGCACGTAAGAGATTCCAGTTCAGTAAACGTTAATATTCAATTGAGAATTCATAATTTAGAATTAAGAATTTTGTCTTTTATCAGCGAATTCTTAATTCTTCATTCTAAATTTTTAATTAAAAATAAGTTTAGTATCTAAATTCTTAAGATTCTTATCGTTAATTATAAATTATTAATTGAAAAGACTACTTAGGGATTGCTGAAACAGAATGTAAACAATTAAAAAATAAAAAAATGTCACAAGTAACTTTTGATGAATTATTAGAAGCAGGTGTTCACTTCGGACACTTGAAAAGAAAATGGAATCCAGCTATGGCTCCTTATATTT
>JAVBUB010000072.1:0-13516 GCA_031555675.1 Paludibacteraceae bacterium
TCTGTAGTTATTAAAATAGCTGAATAAAGTAACGGACAGGAAAGTATAATATGAACCAAATAATACAGTCCAGTGGAGTGCTGTTTTTTCAAAAAATACAGGTAAGAAAAAAGATACAATTATTCCGACTATTAATATAAAAAGCCCTATAATACGATACAAATAGCCGAACAGCGATATTATTTTATTTATCTCATCATAATTCTTATCTACCAATGGTTTGTATAAAGCATAAGTTACCGCCATATAGACTCCTAATTCTGCTAAATTGAGAAAGCCTAATATATTTTGCATGGTAGAACTAAGACCTATAAGTTCTGTACCCAAAGTTTCAATAAAAACTTTACGGGAAATAAAAGAGACAACCAGTGTTACAAAATAAAAAACAAAAGCAACCCTGGCATTTTTTATACTTTTATCTAATTTTGACATGGATGTTCTAATTGCTTTAATTCTTTAACAACAAGTTCGGTTCTAATTATCAAACCTTGGTTATTCAAATGATATACACTATTAAAAAACATTGAGTCCGGGAAACAATATACAGTTGGAGATTGTACAAACGGAATGCCAGTATCTGAAAAGCTGTCATTGATTTTATCTATCACATCATTAAAACCAGCATATGATGATGCTTGAAAAGCTGGAGGAATAACATATAACTTTGCTCCTTCACCCTCTACATAATTCTTAAAATCTACAATAAAATTTAAAACGGGTTCCGAAATTGATATTTCTTTTTCGGGTGGAATCATTTTTTGGACTATTTCATTGGGTAGTGTTCTATGAGCTATTACATCTCCATCTTCATTAAATGCATTTCTTTTATATATGGCTTCAAATCCTTCATCTCTTTGTTCTCCCCAACCTGCATTATTTCTCAATAGTTTAGATACGGAATATTCAAAAGTCAATGGTATTAAGTGAAAAAATTGAGGAATATCAATATATTTTATTCCTTCGGGATAAACATCGACCAACGTAGCAACTAAAACCCGCTCTCCATTAAATACATCAGGAGAATATAAATGATGATACTCCGGAGATAAAATAACAATATCTCCTTTGTTTATTGATGGCTTTACTTCGTTTATCATATACTTTAAACCTAATCCTGCATGTAATCCCATATTTACAACAGGCATATTCATGGAATCACTCAATAACTTACTGTCCATACCAAAAGACAGATTAGAGCCTCCAAGCAGTATAATTTTGGGAGACTTTAAGCTATCTAACCGTTGGTGCTTGTCAATAAGAGCATATAATGAGTTATTTAGAATACGTTTATTCGGAATAAAGCACAATGATAAAATAATGATGGAAATAAAACATATCGCAAACAATACGGATCGTTGTAAGAACTTCTTCATAAATTAAAATTGAAAATAAATAAATGTTTCTTGTTTTCCTCCAAAATTGATAATAATCAGAATCAATAACATATATATTATCCAGCGAACTACTTGGTATTTAACTACATTATCAAAGCATAGAGCATGTTCTCTAGTTCTTTGGAACCATTCAGCCAAGAATAAAACCAGAATAAAAGGAAATAATAATTTTATATTTAGCAATAAAGGTATTGTAAATATACTTGTACTCAACATACCATGAATATAAGCAAAAGCAAACTCCACTGACGGAGCCCTGAAAAATATCCATCCAATTACCACCAATAAAAATGTTATTCCCATCTGAAAAAATTCTTTCAGGCTTGGAAGTAATTTTCCTTCGGCCACAGCATTTGTATATTTCCTATTTTTACCACTCAGAATTAATGGTATAAACAAAATAGCATGAAAAAGCCCCCAAACAATAAAAGTCCAATTGGCACCGTGCCAAAAACCACTTATTAAATAAATAATAAAAGTATTGCGAACTATTTTGAGTTTGCTAACCCTGCTCCCTCCTAACGGAATATACACATAATCCCTGAACCAAGTTGTTAAAGAAATATGCCAACGACGCCAAAATTCGGCTATATCGCGAGAAAAATAAGGATAGTTAAAGTTTCGTAGAAATTTAAAACCCAACAATTTACCTATACCTAATGCCATATCCGAATAACCGGAAAAGTCTCCATAAATTTGAATTGCAAATAATACTGCACCTAATAATAGGGTACTACCGCTTTGATCTTGAAAATTGTCAAACACATGGTTTACATAGGTTGCACAATTATCCGCAATTACTACTTTTTTAAATAATCCCCACAAAATTTGACGTAAACCATCAGTAGCCTGACTATAATCAAAAGTTCGTCGTTTAAAAATTTGAGGTAATAAATTGGTAGCTCTTTCAATTGGTCCGGCCATGGCCAATGGAAAAATACTTACAAACAGAAAAAAAGAAACTACATCTTTGGTGGGTTCAATATTCCGTCGATATACATCAATGGTATAACTAAGGGTATGAAAAGTATAAAAACTAATTCCTACAGGTAGGATAAGATGGAGTGTATGTGCTTGTAATTTAACTCCAAAAAGCGAAAATGCATCAACAAAGGAATTTACAAAAAAATCGTAATATTTAAATACTCCTAACACGCCAAAAGATACCAGGCAGCAAGCAATAAGAATCAATTTACGTTGCTTTTGACGGTCGGTTTTCATCATCAATAAACCGGCAGCATAATTAGTTATAGAGCAAAAAAGTACTAATGACAAATAGCGCCAATCCCACCATCCATAAAAAAAGTAACTGGCTGCCAACAAGAAAGTATTCTGGTTCTTTACATTCTTTGACAGCAACCAATAAATTACAAAAATTATTGGTAAAAAAATAGCAAATTCTATTGAATTAAACAGCATTATTAATCTTTATATATAAATAATATTGAATTATATGTATTTTCTGGTAAATTCTTTGCAGATCTACCTAAATCTATTCTTTCATATTTTTCGGGGAATTCCCATCCCGAATTTTTCAGATATTCTGCCATCGCCTGCTCTTGCTCCTGAATGATGATTATATAATCAACTCTTTCATGGGGCAAATTTTGAGGATCCGACATAAAAACTTCCGACTGATAAACCAACTTTTCGGGGATATAACCTCCAATCATATAAACTGTCATAAAATCTTCATAAAAAGTCAATATATCCTTGCCGTTAGTGTATCCGTGTTCCCGTAGTTGTTTGACTGCATTTTCATAATATTCTTTTTGCCATTGGGAAACCTTGATACCTTTAAATCGTTCAGTATTGGTAAGTGCCATTTTAGATGAAACCGGAGTATGATAATAATGACGCCGGGTAAAATAACTTAGGTGTACATAAGCTGCAAACAATAACCCAAGCCAAAGCATGATAGAAATATTTTTTAATCGCATGCTATCGTCGCGATTACCAATCATTAACACATAAGCGACTATCCAAAACGGCATGAAAAACATCATCTTTGCACATATTACCTGATTGGTTCCAAAAACTCCGGCAAAGGAGGTAAACAAAAACAACAAAATAAGTAAAACGTCTCTCAATCGCACTTGTATTGCTTTTTTTTCGATAATGGCATTAACCACATAAGAAGCAATTATAAATGCAATAGGCAATAGAAGTAAATCGGTGTAGTAAGTCGTAAATGACCTCCTATACAATAAAAGCAAGCAAAAAAGGAATCCACCAATCATAAAAAGAATAATCTTTATCGCCTTTATTTTTACCTTGCCCATGGAGAAACAAAATAGAAAACTAACAACAAAAAAGATTATAAAAATCAAAAAAACTTCTGCAAAATATGTTAAAGCAGCAATTATTAAACTGCTGTTATCATGAGAAGAAACCCCTTTTTGGGCGCTTATAAATGCGTTATATATAGACGAAATAGTATGCGTTATATCATGAATAAACAAATGATAAACCAATGTCCCCATTAATAATCCTGTCAATATAAAAATAAAATTTAAAATAATTTCTTTTTTAGATAAATCAGAATAAAAGGTAACAAAGGCAAGATAAAGTAAAATCAACAATATTCCTGATGGTAAATAAATAAATAAGCCTAATATAAATAATATACCGGCAACAATATGCAAGAAAAACTTAACTGTAATTGTTTTATTTTCGAGTAGGAATAAAATAGAAAATACCAATAAATAAATACAAGATTGTATGTTATCATAATATAATACAGGACTGGCAAAGGAAAAATTCAGGGCGCCGGCCAAAAAAATCAAAGAAAAATAGGTTAACCGCGAAAAAGCAACCTGTCTCTTTAATAACCAACTGTAAGATGCCAAAGCGAAGCATAATAAAGAAAGCAAGGTTATTGCCAAGCCAACATACCTCAAAGAAAGCGCATTATCTTCGGGTAAAAAACCGAAAGTTGTCTGTACGATATAAGCAAACTGAGATATCTGATTGCCTAAAGGTTGATTTTTTAAATAGCTCAATAAATAAAAACCTTCATCAATGGAAGTTCCTTTGTTTAATTGGCTAAAAACCAGAGTATAAACAAGAATTGCACTTGTACATAATAACAAGGATATCCCTAAATTTATTTTTTCTTTTAGATTCTGCATAAAATAATTTGAAAAATATATCTTTTTTAGTATCTTCTTTAGTAAAATCATTCATTAAAAAAGTTATTAATCAATGTATTTATCATATCGATATTTTCGATTTCCAATTCATAAAATAATGGTAATCTGACTAAACAATCTACAAAATGGTCACAGTTTGGCAAATCACGTCCATCATGTTTATTTTGATAAAAATCACTGCTATGTAAACTTAGATAGTGAAATACAGCTAACACTCCGTTTTGTTTTAAATGTTCAATCAGCTTTGTTCTTTCTTCTAAAGAATTACAAACCAAATAAAACATATGGGCGTTATTGGTAGCATAACCGGGAATAAACGGAAGTTTTAAAAAGCCTTTTTCAGCTAGAGGTTTTAATTGGTTATAATAAGTATTCCAGATTGTTTTTCGTTTGTTCTGGATATTATCCAAATTTTCTAACTGTGCCCACAAGAAAGCGGCAATAATTTCCGAAGGTAAAAAAGAAGAGCCAGTATCTACCCATCCGTATTTATTTACTTCTCCTCTAAAAAATTCAGAGCGATTTGTACCTTTCTCCCAGATAATTTCAGCACGGCGAATAAAACGGTCATCATTAATAGCCAATAACCCGCCTTCTCCGGAAATAATATTTTTTGTTTCATGAAACGAAAATGCGGAGAGGTGTCCGATGCCACCTAAAGGTTTACCTTTATAGTAAGAATCTATAGCCTGGGCAGCATCTTCTACCACAAATATATTGTATTTATTGGCCAATGTCATGATGGCATCCATATCACAAGCCACACCGGCATAGTGAACAGGCACAATAACCTTGGTTTTGGAAGTGATGAGACTTTCTATTTTAGCAGCATCAATATTGGGTTCATCAGTATTACTGTCTGCAAAAACAATTTTTGCACCTTGCCTTACAAAGGCTAAAGCAGTAGAAACAAATGTATAACTTGGAATAATGACTTCATCACCTGGTTGAATATCACAGAGAATAGCTGCCATTTCCAACGCATCTGTACATGAAGTGGTAAGTAAGCATTTTTTAAAGCCATATTTTTGTTCAAAAAATTCCTGACATTTGCGGGTAAAAACACCATTACCGGAAATTTTTCCGGAACGGACTGCTTCTTCTATGTATTGGGTTTCTTTGCCGGAGAGATATGGTTTATTGAATGGTATCATAGCCAAAAGTGATATATATTTGTTATGTTTTTTGTTTTAAATCCACATTTTTCATAAAATCGGCATGCCAATGTATTTTCCTGCTGTGTAGGAACTTCCAGTTTAAATATGTCTTTCGAAATTAATTCATTAATACAGGCGTTTACCAATTTTTTACCATATCCTTTTCCTTGAGTGGAATTATCCACAGCAATCAGGCCTATTTCTCCTACGTTCTGTTTGCATTTAAGAGTTACCATTCCTTGTATTTTTTCTTTTTCCAAAATGACAAACGTTTTATCTGCCATTTCTTTAGTCAAGGACTTTTGCATCCATGTCTTGTATAAATGATAAAAATCATCTGGTTTAAAATTTTTATCTAAAAAAAAAACGAGAATGCGCACCGCTCAAATAGGCTAATGATTGTAAATCTTCCGAAATTTCTGTTTCTGGATATTCTATAACCATATCCAAATCATGCTCTTGTCTTTCATTCATTAAATTTTGAAAATATAAGACTTTTCTATCAACCAATTTTCCTGAAAATTCCGCTAATATACTTTCGGATATATACAAATTTTCCGGAGAAAAGACATATAATAGCTGATAATGTTCCGATTTGGCTTTTTTAATGAAATTTTTTAAATTCTTTTCTTCCGGCTCATTGTATATTATTCTACCTATCTTCCGATTAAAAAACTCTGAATCCCATTGTAAATATTCTAAAGTCATAAATTAGTACTATTTTGAACAATAAATAATGGGCGTTCTTTCACTTTTTCAAAGACTTTTCCTACATATAAGCCAACCACACCTAAAATAAACATAAAAACTCCGGCTAAAAACCAAATAGAAAGAATTAGGGTTGTAAAACCGGCAACTTTTATAGCACCAATAAGGTTCAACACAAAATAAATAACTCCAACAATGAAAGATAAAGAAGCCATCAGAAAACCAATTTTTAACGTCAAACGCAAAGGCTTATCGGAGAAAGCAATCATATTGTTTAATGCCAACCGGAACAGGCCTTTAAAATTATAGCTTGTTTTACCTTCATAACGTTCGGCATGTTGTACAGGCAAATAATATTTACGAAATCCAACCCATTGAACCATGGTCGGAAAAAAACGTATCTGATCTTTCATTGATAATATGGCATCAACTACCTTGCGATGGTAAATACCAAAATTGGCAACCGTAGGATCTTGCTTTGTATCTGTGAGATAACTGAAAAACTTATAAAATAATTTAGAAAATGTTTTTTTGAAAAAAGAATCATTACGTTCTATTCTTTGCGCAAAAACAGAATCAAAACCTTCTTGGGCTTTACGGTATAAATTCGAAATCTCATCCGGCCTGTCTTGTAAATCGCAATCCATTACTACCACCCACTCTCCTTGTGCATAATGAAGGCCTGCAGTTATCGCATAATGTTGTCCAAAATTACGACTTAAATTTACTCCTTTAACCCTCTTATCTTTAGCGCATTCTTCCTCTATTTTTTTCCAAGAATCATCTGGAGATGAATCGTTTACCAAAATAATCTCATAATGATCCGTAATAGCCGAGATACTCTTATGTAACTGTAGAACCAATTCTCCAACAATATTTTCTGCCCGATAAACCGGAGAAACGACAGATATATGCGGGTTATTTTTCATTATTTAATATTTTACAGTTACTACAATACCTAAAATAATTAATGCTAAACCTATTAATTTACCAATTGTAAAGGCTTCGCCCAACAAAAGCACTCCCAATAAAAAAACCAATGCAGGCGAAAGGCTCATAAAAGGATATGCATATGTAATTTCAAATTTTGTCATAGCTGCCATCCAAAACAAAGAGGCTACAAAAGCTGATGCGAATCCGGAAAATATAAATGGATCAAAAATGACTTTCAGCAAAGGGGCTATTTTTTCTATCAATCCGCCATTTTCGGGCAAAACAAAACATAACTTTGTTAAGCGCCATTTTAAAATCATTTGTCCGTAAACCGTAAACAATATGGTTCCAAAAATATATAAATAGCCCATTTATTGTTGATTTGTTAATTTTTAAAATAATGATATTCAACATTATCGTAACTTGCAACACATTTTATCTATTTTTATCGCGAAGCATTTTATCTACATTTAGCTGTCTAACGCGAACTTATCTGCTGGTTATTTAATTATAAGCCGCAAAGCATTGCGGCTCTACAAACCGGCTTACAATCTTGCATCTACTAATTCTCTATCAATAAATGCCTTGGCATCAAATATTACAGTATTTTGTTCTTGATATTTTTTGAAATCAAAAGATTTAAACTCATCGTGTGAAACACATACAACTAAAGCTTGATATTCTTTATTTTTATTTATTTCGGGAGTTATTTCAATGCCATATTCATGCATTACTTCCTCTTTATCTGCCCATGGATCATATATATCAATGTTCAAACCAAATGCTTTTAATTCATTATAAATATCAACTACCTTGGTATTACGAACATCGGGACAATTTTCCTTGAAAGTGACACCCATAATCAACACATTGGAATTTTTTATCTTATGTTCTTTTTGAATCATCAGTTTTAATACCTTATTGGCAATAAAACAAGGAATACTATTATTTACCTTGCGTCCAGAAAGGATTACTTCGGGATCGTAACCCAATGCTTTAGCTTTATGAGCCAAATAATAAGGGTCTACACTGATGCAATGTCCGCCAACCAATCCGGGACGATATTTCAAGAAATTCCATTTAGTACCGGCTGCATCAATAACATCGTTGGTATCAATACCAATACGATCAAAGATTAATGCCAATTCATTCATAAATGAGATATTTAAATCCCGTTGTGCATTTTCTATGGCTTTTGATGCTTCGGCTACTTTCATATTGGGGGCTTTGTGAGTACCTGCTGTAATAACAGATGAATAAAGGTTGTCCACAAAATCAGCTACTTCGGAAGTTGAACCGGATGTTACTTTTTTGATCTTTGTCAATGTATTTTCCTTGTCACCAGGGTTAATTCTTTCTGGAGAATACCCACAGAAAAAATCTTTATTGAATTTCAGTCTGGAATATTTTTCCAATACAGGCACGCAATCTTCTTCGGTACAACCAGGATAAACAGTAGATTCATATATGACAATATTACCTTTAGATAGTACTCCTCCAATCATCTGAGACGCTTTTAACAATGGTGTTAAATCGGGATTGTTATATCGGTCTATAGGAGTTGGAACGGTTACTATAAAAATATCGCTTGAACGTAAATCTTCGGTATTAGATGAAAAAGAGAGTCCGACATCTGACTTTAGGGCCAAATCCATAGCTATTTTCATATCTTCCAGATTGGCTTCCATTGTACGATCTTCCCCTTTGCTCAGTTCTGCAACCCTTTCCGGATTTATATCAAAACCCAGTACTTTATACTTTTTACCAAATTCTATGGCTAATGGTAATCCCACATAACCTAACCCTATTACTGCAATGTTTTTGTTTTTCATATCTGTTTTTTATATCCTTTGTCGAAGTTTAACTTCTAATTCTATTTCACTTTTATATCTTACTTTAATACAAATACTTTTCTTTGTTTGATAAAACAAAGCTTACAAAATAAATAAGAATGGTAACCAAAAAAAGTCGTGTTTATAATAGTTTCAAGTAATTTATGTTTTTATAAAATCAAACAACTTATAAATTCAAAATATTTTTAATTATCATAATATTCATAGTAATAATTTTTGGTATAATCTGATGTATAAAATTTTCTCAAATAACTATGATATCCGCCATGATAAGTTGAGTATTGATGTTGTTTCATATCCACTCCATTTAATATTAGATATACATTAGGAATGCGATCTTCTCTCATTTGTTCTATTACATTTTTGAAGAAAGTTTTATTCGTTTTTTCTTGTCTTACTATAAATAAATTAGCATCTACAAGATGTGTCAATGCATAAGCATCGCCAACTAATCCAATTGGAGAAGAGTCTATAACAATATATTCGTATCTCTCTTTCAGTATTTCAAATAATTCTTTTAATTTTTCCGTTTTCACTAATTCTCCCGGATTCGGAGGAATTGTTCCTGCTAGTATAATATCAAAATCATAATCTGTATCTTGAATTAATATATCTTCTAATTCTACCTGGCCTATTAAATAATTGGATATTCCTTTATTTCTTTCTATGGATAACATTTTATTGATACTTGGCTTGCGTAGGTCTAGGTCAATTAAAAGTGTCTTTTTCTTTTCCATAGCATAAATACCTGCCAAGTTTATGCTGAAAAATGATTTTCCATCACCCGATTCTGTTGATGTTACCAATATGGAAGCAGAAGTATTTTTCTTTGATTTTGCTATAAATTCCAGACGAGTCCTTACCAAGCGAAAACTTTCAGCAAAAATAGATTTAGGATATTTTTTAACTAACAAAGGCTCTGAGGATGATTTGCCTTTTTGGATTGTCCCTATAATGTCAAAACGAGTATATTTTTTTATGTCGTTTCTATCCCTGATTGTTGAATTCAGTAGTTCTTTTAAAATAACAAATACCAAAGGTAAAAGAAGGCCTATAAGTAAGTATTGAGAATATTTCTTGCTTTTCACGCCGGCATTCATGACGCCACTTATCCTGGCTTTATCCAATATAATATTATCCGGTGAATTGGATGCTTTTTGTATTTGAGCTTCTGCTCTTTTTTGCATTAAAAAAGTATAATAATTATCGTGTATTTTATAAGCACGTTGGTAATTAATCATTTGGCTTTCTTTATCCGTTAGAAGGCCTATTTTATTTACAACTTCATTAAATTGATTATGAAAATTATCGAGTTCAATTTTATAATCAGCATACATATTATTCAATACTTCAAATAGTGTTTCTTTTTTAATATCTATTTGAGATTGATACTTTTTATAATATGGGCTTTTTTCTCCCATTTCATCACGCTTTATTTGCAAATCGGTTAGTTCTCTTACCTGTTGCATCAGCAAGGGGTCCATTACTCCTAAACTAGATGGAGCCACTATTTTTCCATCTTCAATATTCCCTTTCAGATAATCCGATAAATAGTCTAAATATGTTTTTTTAAGATTTAGTTCATTTTTTTTCTGATCAAATGAATTCATTTGAGTTGCTAAATTTGCGCTATAAGCTGAAATATCAAACATTTTATTTTCTGCTCTAAACGATCTTAAATTAGCTTCGGCAGTATTCAATGAATCGGCAATTCCCAATAACTGTGCATCAATAAAATCAATGGTTTTAATTGCGGCATCGTTTTTCCGTTGCAAATTGTCAGCCAAAAACTCTTCACATAAGGCATCGGCAAAATTTTTATCTCTATCAGCTACTTTACCAACTAATGAAACATCAATAACAGAAGATTTATCCATTACAAATGAAAATGATAAACGGGAATTAAATTCAGAAACCCAACTTTGTTTGGACCTGAATTTAAAATAAAATTCAGCTTTAGGATAATAATAGTCGGTTTTATTTACCGTAACAAAAAACATCGAATTTTTGATTGGCACGCCATATTTTCCTTTATATGAAAAACTTTTCATTTGCTTAGTTTCGGGATACGAAATCTGAAATACGCTATCATTCAATCCTTTAAAACTAAACTCCATAGAATAAACAAGATCCGATAAATAATCATGTGTTATTTCAACGGGATTTCTTTTATATAAGTTACTCGTTTTAAAACGTCCACGCATGTAATAATCAACATCCAATCCTAAACGTTCTACCGCTCTTTCTGTCAAGTCAGAAGAACCAAACATAATAATTTGGTTGTTTACATTCTTATATCCGCTTTGTACGTTAAATCCTTGCATTACCACCGATGCTCCGTTTAGGCTTCTTGAATTATCGTCTATAATTACCTTTGAAGAAACTTTATAGGTAGGCACCCATTTTTTATTTTCTAAATACGCCCAGGTAAGGGCTACCGAAATTGATAAAACAAACAAATACCAGTAACGTAAAATTAAACGTACCCACTTCATAACATCAAAAGAAGATCCTTCGTCGTCAAAAGTATTATTCTTTGCTTCGTTTAAATTATTTTTATTTATAGTTTCCATTTTTTATTTTGTATAACTGAGCATCAACAATAAAAAGGTAAGAGAAGATGATATAACACCCATGAGAGATGAGAATGATTGTATTCTAAAAAAATTACCCTTTGATGTTTCCATATAAATTACATCATTGGGTTGAATATAATAATATGCCGAATTAATAATTGACTCCGTTCTGAGATCAAAAGTAACAATATCTGATGTTCCATTATCCTGTTCTCTTATTATTTTTACTTTTTTAAGGTTACCAACACCCGGAGTAAAGCCTGCCATAGCAATGGCTTGATAAATCGTCAGACGATCTTTGTATATGGAAAATTTTCCTTTACCGGAAGCCCCTACCATGTAAAAAAAATTGTTGGACAGCTGTAATTTCACAATAATATCATCATTCACATTTTTCAATCTGTTTTCTATTACATTGGTAGCCTCAACAAGTGTTAATCCTACAATTTTAATACTATCAGCAAAAGGAATGTCAACTGTTCCATCATCATATATTCTATAAGATAATGATGAAGCTGTTTGACTTCCAGTGCTACCCAAATTAAAAGCACTCATAATTTCCGGATTCAAAGATATAATCCTGACATTCAACTCATCATTCGCTTTCAATTTATATTCCGGATAAAAAATACTATCGTAAACAGGTAGCGAAGATCTATCCTGTAATAACCTTGTGCTACGGTTTGTTATACATGAAACCGAAGATAAAATCACAAAAAAAAGGACAATATATCGTATATTTTTTTTCATCTTTGCGCTATAAACCAGTTAATGTCCAAACAAATAAACCTAATGTAATGGTAGTCATAATGACAGATAATACTGTTCCGAAATTACTCAACCTAAAAAACTGTCCATCATATGATTGGACATAAATTACATCATTGGGTTTTACATAATAAAACTCGGAATTTAAAATATCCGTACTCCGAATATCAAATACTTTTACTACAGTTCCTTTTGTTGTTTGCCTGATTATTTTGACATGAGCGCGATCTGCATATTCAGGAAGATCCATAGACGAAGCTATGGCTTGAAAAATAGTCATATTGCTACTCGTAATCAAATATTTACCTGAACCTTTTTCGGATATTATACTGAAACTATTATTAACTAAATTAATAATTACAGAGAAATCATTGACAATAAATTGGTCTTTTAACTTTTCTTTTAACAGTACAGAAATTTCACGTAATGTTCTTCCTTCTACATATAGGCTACCAACAACAGGGTAATTTATACATCCATCTGCATAAACAGTATAAGTATAAATATTTTTTTCTTTACTATTTGAAGAAGTAATATTTTGAGTACGACCTTGATTAAACACGGTATTTGCTTCCTCTTCTAGCGAAAAGATAGTTATATTTAATTCATCTCCAATCAATAAGCGGTAATCTCCTACAGAATCTACTGAAGAATAAGCAGGAATCAGCAAGTCCGGGTTTTGCAGGTAATTGGTACGTCTGGTAGTAACACAAGAAGTTAACAACATTAAAACTAATGTTACTAAAAATACCTTAAATGAGTTCTTTTGAATAGTCATTCAAATTATTATATAAAAATGCAAAGAAACTAAAAGTATAGAGTATGCACAGATTTCAGAGGGTAAAATTAACAATAAAAAAATCCTACACAAAATTTTATTCCTAATAATTTACTAAAATAATAGAAATGCTTACAAAATAAAAAAGTTCTTTTTTTTACCTCAGGATATTTCTTTAAAAAAAAAAAAATAATTTT
>JAVBUB010000040.1:0-7758 GCA_031555675.1 Paludibacteraceae bacterium
AAATATAAATATAAAAGTTTTCATACGTAAATATTTTATTTTTTTTACATTAAGGTTGTATGGAACTCGCATTTTCATTATCTATGGTTTACATTAATGTAAATGCTTGTTTCATCTGTTTATATTTTATTTTTTTACATAAGGTCAGATGGAACTCGCATTATAATCATAGGTTTGTGTGATTTTTTATCATGCTTGTTTCATGTGATGAATATTCAAGATTTAAAATCTTACAATTCCCATTTTTGCCAAGGTATGTAATTGCCATAACTATTTTTAAATGACATTTCGCCGGTATATATTACATGGCATGAGGCGGGTAAAGAACCTGAAATTTCCTGCCAATGTCGCAATCCTTTAAAATGATCGGGATTCATGGTGCTACTCGATTTTATTTCAAAAGCTTCGAGTGTACCACCACGTTCTACCAGCAAATCTATTTCACGCCCGTTACTATCGCGCCAAAAATAAATAGATGGTTCTTTGGCTTTTGCATAACTTTGTTTGATGTATTCTGCTATAATCCAGTTTTCAAATAATTCTCCGCGCAAATAGTGCGTATTAACCTGTTCGCTTTTCTCTATGGAAAGCAACGAACAGGCTAATCCTGTATCATAAAAATAGAGCTTGGACGATTTGACCAGCCGTTTATTAAAGTTTTTATAATAAGGTTTCAACTGAAATACAATATAGCTTGTTTCGAGCAATGATATCCATGCTTGCGCGGTGGCTACGTTAATGCCGCAATCGTTAGCCAGCGAAGACAGGTTGAGTAATTGCCCTATTCGTCCGGCACACAATTTCAAGAAACGGATAAACAAAGATAAATCCGTGATATTGCGTAATTGTCTTACATCCCTTTCTACATATGTTTGT
This sequence comes from Paludibacteraceae bacterium, assembly GCA_031555675.1. GTDB lineage: Bacteria > Bacteroidota > Bacteroidia > Bacteroidales > Paludibacteraceae > JAISJU01. The sequence goes on from JAVBUB010000040.1 coordinate 877, forward strand.
ATATAATGAGGATAAAACTCGTCAGGAAGAATATTCTTATCATAAATACGTGGATATCCACCGTATAAAATCAAATCATCAATACTTTTTCCTTTATCCAAGGCTTTTATTTCGGAATAGGAAAACGGTAATAGTTTTAAAATCGCAGTTCTACCGGCAAGGGTTTGTGTGATGCGTTGCATCAGTAAAAAATTCTGTGAACCTGATAAAATATACATTCCCGGAATATTTTCATTATCTACACGGGTTTGTATATACGAAAATAAGTCAGGGACATACTGAACCTCGTCTATAATTGTTTTGCCTTCGAGGTTACTCAAAAAACCTTTAGGATCATTTTCGGCCATTAAGCGGATATCCGGTTCTTCTAAGGAAATATAGTTGTAGTTTGGAAAACTAGTGCGTAATAAGGTTGATTTGCCGGATTGGCGAGGTCCTGTAAGTGTTACTACCGGAAATTTTTCCGTAAAATAACATAATCGATTATAAATATTTCTACTTCTCATAATCATAATTTTATGCAAATATACTAATTAATTATAATATTTACATAATTTATAATATAATTTTTTATGTAAATTTATTAGTTGATTAATAGATTTACATAAAAATAACATGTAATTATTTGATGTACAAGAATTTATATTTTTATCTAAAATGGCATTTCAGTTACCGCCCCACCTTCAAAGATATTGGCATTATCCGGCGGTGGCAGTGGGGCATTTTCATAAAAGGCAGTTTCCGAATTCATTTTAGAGCCCAATGTTTTAGGCGCCATTGATTCATCAAACTCATAAGCGCCGCCTTCGTTCAGGTTGGCAAACTTGGCATTTTTACCGATAAACCTCAGGCGTACATCTTCTGTAGAACCGCTACGGTGCTTAGCAATAATAATCTCGGCAATGCCAAGCAGGGAATTTCCCTGTGCATCTTCGGTTATCTTATAATATTCGGGTCTATGGATAAAGCATACGATATCGGCATCCTGCTCAATAGCTCCGGACTCACGTAAATCTGACAACTGGGGGCGTTTACCTTCTATTCCGGTTCTTCCTTCCACACCACGGTTCAACTGGGAAAGAGCAATAATCGGTATATCCAATTCTTTGGCAAGCCCTTTGAGCGAACGTGATATGATACTTACTTCCTGCTCACGGCTTCCGTAAGTCATACCGCTGGCATTCATCAACTGCAGGTAGTCAATAATGACGCATTTTACATTATGCTCGCGAACCAGACGCCTGGCTTTGGTTCTTAACTCGAATACCGACAAGCTGGGCGTATCGTCAATATAAATAGGCGCGTCTTGCAGGTCTTTGATTTTATAGTTCAGAATATCCCATTCGGCATCATTCAGTTTACCGCTTTTAATAGTAGCACCGTCTATTTCGGTTACATTCATCAACAAACGGTTTACGAGCTGAACATTGGACATCTCCAATGAAAACACGGCTACGGGTTGGTTATAATCTACCGCCATATTTTTAGCCATGGAAAGTACAAAAGCTGTTTTACCCATCGCCGGACGGGCTGCGATAATCACCAAATCGGATCTTTGCCATCCGGAAGTTACTTTATCCAGACCATGAAACCCGGTAGCCACACCGCTCAATCCGTCGGGACGTGAAAAGGCAGCCGATATTTGTTTCAATGCTTCTTCCAATACAGGGCCAATCTGGGTAACATCTTTCCTTAAGTTTCGTTGCGATACTTCAAAGATCATACCTTCGGCTTCCTGCATCAGTTCATCTACATCTTTCTGATCATCAAAAGCATTCTTTTGTATTTCGCTTGATATTCTGATGAGTTCACGTGCCAGGTATTTTTGAGCTAATATGCGCGCGTGGTATTCGATGTGAGCCGCAGAAGCTACTTTGGTAGTAAGCTGGGTGATGTAAAAAGGACCACCGACTTCTTCTATGACACCCATTTTGGCCAATTCCGCCCGAACGGTAAGGATATCGACAGGTTGCTGATGGGCGGCCAAATTAGTGATGGCCTGAAATATTTTTTGATGTGAATCTTTATAAAAAGAATCTGCCTTTAAAATTTCGGAAACGGCAGAATAGGCATCCTTTTCAATCATTAAAGCTCCCAGAACGGCTTCTTCCAACTCCAACGCCTGTGGTGGCATTTTTCCGTATTCGTTGGGTAGAATAGGGGAAGGAGCTTTACTTCTTGTTGTCTTTTTTTCCATATAGTGTGTTTTGAAAAACAGACTTCAAAAATAATACAAATTAGCGCAAATAAAAAATGTAACTCTTCAAAGTTAAGAACAGATTATCCACAAATGAGGAATAGACATTTTGAAAAATAAAAAAAATTCCATACTTTTGTAATTCATGAGAAAAATAGTATCCATATTATGCCTGTTAGTTGCCAACGCGTTCCTGTTGGCTCATACTATTATACCACACCATCATCATGATATAGCAGCTGTATGCATCATCAATACTTCTTGTACAGATGCAGAAGAAGATCATGGACATCATCATAATTCGGAATCTCATCAACATGAAGGGCAAGATTCGTTTAATGAATGTACTGCTTATGATGCGTTTATACGCCAAAGTAATGAGCAATTTTCCCTAATTATTGATAATCACTCGTTACCTCTTTTCTGTCAACTATTCCTTGTCAATTCCATTGTAAAAATAAACGAATTCGAAGGGTTACCTTTCGATTATAAACCTTATTTACTTTCTTATCATTCTCAATTTCTTACCCACTCTTTAGGGTTAAGAGCTCCTCCCACTTGCTAATTTTGAGAACATTTTCCATGTAAACTTTGTACATAATAAATTTGTGTGCTTAGTATCTTTGTGGAAAATAAATATTATTAATCATCAAAATTTAGCAACAATGAAAACAAAAATCATTATATTATTCTCTTTTATTCTACTTGTATTAACGTCTTGTGGTGGTAATTCTTCTCAAAACAATACCCATACGCACGAAGACGGTACCGTTCATGAAGGCAACGAACATCACCAGTCCGAAGTTCCGCAAGAAAGCTTCAAGGTAAACTGCCCAACAGAAACAGATTCGCCAAGTGATTGCGATCATTCAGAGCATGAACATTAAAAATCAGCACACGGATTAGACGGGATAACCTTTTGTTAATCTGTGAGAATCCGTTTATTCTGTGTATTCCGTGTGCTAAAAAAGTAGAATACCCATGAAAACATACAAATTATTACCGGCATTGCTTATCGCAACAGCCATCACTGCTTGTACTTCTAAAAGTAACCAGCAACACGACCACGACGAAAAAATTCAACTTACCGCTTATAGCAACGATTTTGAAATTTTTGCCGAAGCTACTCCTTTTATCGTTGGACACTCCAGTGATATGCTGGCACATTTCACTTCCCTTCAAAACTTTAAACCATTGCCCGAAGGTAGCATTACCGTAAACTTAATTATAGGTAACGACGGCATCCGTCAAACTGTAGAGAAACCAATCAAGACAGGCATTTACGGTTTTTCATTAAAGCCTTCGGTTGCGGGAACAGGTAAATTGATATTCGATATCAACACAGCCGGAAAGACCTATCAAATCATTATTCCCGACATCAAGGTATATGCCAATGAAGAAGAGGCTTTTCATACGCTTGAAAATGAAGAAATTTCCAATAGCAACACGGTTGTTTTTACCAAAGAACAAAGCTGGAAAATCGACTTCGCCACCGAACTGGTAAAACGCGAACCTTTTGGGCAGGTAATTAAAACTACCGCTCAAATTTTGCCTTCGTTGGGTGATGAACAGATTATTACCGCCAAAACGAATGGTATTGTTACATTTTCCGACAACAATATTATTGAAGGAAAAAATGTCAATAAAGGCCAAATATTACTCTCAATAGCAAGTGACGGAATGGCCGACAATAATCTTTCTGTTCGTTACAGCGAAGCCGAAAACGAATATCAACGGGCTAAAACCGAGTACGAACGTAAGAAAGAACTGGCCAAAGATAAAATTGTTTCCGATAGTGAATTAATGAGAGCCAAAAACGAGTTCGAAACCGCAGAAAATACTTATAACAACCTACGGCAAAATTTTTCTAAAGGAAAGCAAATCGTAAATTTACCTTTTAGTGGATATATTACACAAGTATTTGTACAAAACGGTGGATATGTAGAAACCGGGCAACCCATAGCCAGAATTTCTCAAAACATGGATTTGCTGATGAAAGCGGAATTGCAACCGAAATATTTTCCGTTATTGGGCGCTATAGTTTCTGCTAATATCAAGGTATTAGACACTCATAAAACTTATACATTAGAAGAATTGAATGGCAAAGTAGTATCCTACGGAAAATCTGTTGATATGAACAATCCACTTATTCCGGTAGTATTCCAAATAAGAAATAAGGTAGGATTATTATCCGGCAGTTTTGTGGAAATGTACATCAAAACCCAAACCAACAGCCAGGCGTTAACCGTTGCCAACGAAGCTATCATCGAAGAAATGGGCAATTACTTTGTATACGTGCAACTATCGCCTGAATTATTTGAAAAGAGAACTATTCGCAAAGGAGTTACAGATGGTTTATATACTGAAATACAAGAAGGTATCTCCGAAAATGAAAGAATAGTAAGCAAAGGCGCCATATTGGTTAAGTTAGCTCAATCTTCGGGCGCTTTGGATGCTCATTCGGGACATGCACATTAAATAATTAAGAATTTAGAATTAATAATTTAGAAGTTGAAAACCTCTTTATAATTCTTTAATTCTGAATTCTGAATTCTAAATTATCAAAACTATGCTAAACAAAATAATAAAATTCTCTTTAAATAATAAACTATTCATATTACTGGGAGCCATTCTGCTGATTGTTGGTGGAACATATACTGCTCAGAAAATGGATATAGATGTCTTTCCCGACCTCACGGCGCCAACGGTGGTAGTAATGACCGATGCCGGGGGAATGGCAACCGAAGAAGTAGAACGCCTGGTAACCTTTCCTATCGAAACGGCTGTAAACGGTGCTACCGATGTTCGCCGGGTACGTTCCGCCTCCATGCAAGGCTATTCCTTTGTATGGGTGGAGTTTGACTGGGGAACCGATATTTTCAAAGCTCGACAGGTAGTCAGCGAAAAAATGGTAACACTCAACGGAACATTGCCCGAAAGTGTTATTCCCGTATTAGCCCCGCAATCCAGTGTAATGGGCGAAATATTATTTATAGGATTGCAATCTGACAGTAGAGACGGGATGCATCCCGTCTCTGTTACAGGTAAATCACAACCCATCAATGCAGACGTTGCGTGCAACGTCTCTACTACGGAAATGGAATTACGCACGTTGGCCGAATGGGTAATTAAACCTGCTATTTTGGCTACAGGAGGTGTATCTCAGGTAACCATTATCGGTGGCGATTACAAACAATACCAGGTATTGGCCGACCCGCAAAAAATGAATACTTACGGTGTAACCATGAACGAACTCGCCGAAACTGTCCGCACGCTCAGCAATAACTCATCCGGTGGAGTAGTGCGCGATTATGGCAATGAATACGTACTCCGCGGCATAGCCCGTACCGATAACATGGATGATATCGGCGCCACTTACATTAAAACCATTAACAACAAGCCTGTAGTAGTATCTGATATTGCCGATGTGGTTATCGGCAGTGCCATAAAAATGGGATACGCTTCTCAAAACGCGCAACCGGCTATTATTATTTCCGTTTCCAAGCAACCCAATGTCAATACCCTCAATGTAACGGAAAATATAGAACGGAACCTGAAAGAAATACAACAATCGCTGCCACCCGATGTCAAAATGGATACCAATATTTTCCGGCAAGCGGATTTTATCGAATCCTCTGTCAATAACGTTGGCGATGCATTGCTCGAAGGCGCGTTGTTTGTCGTTATTATCCTGTTTTTGTTCTTGGGAAGTTTCCGTACTACCATCATTTCAGTAGTAGCCATACCACTATCGTTGCTCGGAACTATTATTGTATTGTATTTTCTCGGAATGAATATCAATACCATGACATTGGGCGGTATGTGTATTGCCATTGGTTCGTTGGTCGATGATGCCATTATAGATGTGGAAAATGTATATAAACGTCTGCGACAAAATCACCAGTTACCTAAAGGACACCGGCAATCCGATTTTACCGTAGTATTCGACGCTTCGCGCGAAATACGGGCCTCTATCCTCAATGCCACACTGATTATTATGGTGGCGTTTGTACCCTTGTTTTTTCTGTCGGGAATGGAAGGACGCATGCTCAAACCATTAGGTATTGCTTATATAGTATCACTCTTTATGTCGCTTATTGTGGCTATGACAGTTACACCATTGTTGTGCAAGCTTATGCTTTCCAACGAAAAATATCTGGATAAAAAAGAAAAAGACGCCTGGTTAACCCGTAAACTATCCGTTATATATCAAAAATCGCTTGGTTGGACGCTTCGCAACAAAAAGAAAGTATTGTATCCGACATTAGCACTTTTTGTACTTTCAATCGGATTATTTTTTACCATGGGAAGCAGCTTCCTGCCCGATTTCAATGAAGGTTCACTAACCATTTCGGCAGTAACCAAGCCTGGTATTTCGTTGGACGAAAACCAACGGTTGGGTAATCTGATGGAAACCGAATTACTGAAAATACCGGAAGTGCAAAGCACTGCCAGGCGGACGGGCAGGGGAGAGCTCGACGAGCATTCCCAAGCCACCAATAGCGCCGAAATTGATGTGAAATTTCAGTTAAAAAAACGGAATAAAGACGCTTTTATGGCAGAAGTCCGCGAAAGACTCGGAGCTATTCCCGGTGTTGCAGTTACTGTAGGCCAACCGCTTGGACACCGCATCGACCATATGCTTTCGGGAACCCGTGCCAACATTGCCATTAAACTGTTTGGAC